>ONGV01000095.1 GCA_900317445.1 uncultured Eubacteriales bacterium
ATATGGACAATCTTTAGAAAGCTGGGTTAGAGAATGGTTTAAGCCTATAGCTTATGGAATAATACTTTTAAGAGAAAAAGGATATCCTTGTGTATTCTATGGAGATTTATATGGAATTGAGTGTCAAAATATAAAAAAGGTTTCTTCAATAGAAGAGCTAATTGCCCTAAGAAGAGACTATGCTTATGGCAGAGAAAACTCATACTTTGATAATGAGGATGTGGCAGGTTTTACTAGAGAAGGTGATGA
This sequence comes from uncultured Eubacteriales bacterium, assembly GCA_900317445.1. Taxonomy (GTDB): domain Bacteria; phylum Bacillota; class Clostridia; order Clostridiales; family Clostridiaceae; genus Clostridium. The sequence goes on from ONGV01000095.1 coordinate 250, forward strand.
AGAACATACAAATTCAGGACTAGCTACAATATTTACTAATTGCGATAGTGAAGGAGAAAAAGAAATGTATGTTGGAGAAAAATTTAAAGGTGCTACATTCTATGACTATCTAGGAAATGTTAATGAAAAAGTAGTAATTGATGAAAAAGGATATGGTCTATTTAAAGTTAATGCAAAATCTATTTCTGTATATATAAAAGAGTAACTTAAAATATTAAAAAATACTTCCATAAAAAATTTTTTATGGAGGTATTTTTTTGTATAAGTTTTTAGTAAACTTAAGAAAAATTTGTTATAATAGATGTAAATAAAAAATAATCAAAGGAGGATTGAATTTTTTGGATAACTTTTCTGAAATAGAGGATTTAATTAATAAAAAAGTTAAAACAGCTATGGATTCTATAAATATTGCTAAAGATAAAGTTAAAAATAGTGGAGCTAATGATATCTTAAATAGTGTATTATCAGGAGTAAAAAATGGAGTTGAACTTGCTTCAAAAAAAATTGAAAATGCTAAATTAGAAGAAATGAGAAAAAGAGAAAATTTAATAGATAAAATAAAAAAAGAAGAGATAAGCTTATATATATCTAAAAAGCCTAAAGGAAGAATTTCATCAGTAATCTTAAAAATAATAGGAATTACAGGGATGATTTTTAATTCTTTAATATTCTTATTTTTTATTGTAGGAGTTTCTATTTCAAAAGCAAGTCCAACATTTGGAATAGTAGTATTTTTAACATTTTTTATAATAAATATGATAATATTATTATCTGGTTCAATTAAAAGCAAAAGAATTAAAAGATTTAAAAAGTATGTTAGATGCTTAGATAATAAAGCTTATTGTAAAATTGATAAATTAAGTGAGTCAGTTAATAAAGATAATAAATTTGTTGTGAAAGATTTAAAGAAAATGATGGAACTTGATATGTTTAAAAAAGGACATATAGATGAGGAAGAAACTTATTTTATATTAAGTGACAAGATATATAATGATTATGTTATGATGCAAGAATCATATAAAAAGCGTAAAGAGGAAGAAGATAAAAAGAAAAAAGAGCAAAGTATAGAAAAAGATAATACAGAAGAAAGTAAATATGATAATACAATAAAACGTGGAGAAGAATATATTAGTCAAATTCAAGAAGCTAATAATTATATAAAAGATGAAAATATGTCTTTAAAGCTTACTAAACTTGAAGAAATTTTAAGAGAAATATTTAAAAATATAAAGAAAAATCCAGAAAATATTTCATATGTAAGAAAGACAATAGAGCATTATCTTCCTATGACAATAAAGCTAGTTAATTCATACATAGAGCTAAGTAATCAAAGTATTCAAGGGGAGAATATAAAAAATGCTAAAAAAGAGATTGAAGAAAGTATAGACCTTATAAATAAAGCCTTTGAAGCCTTATTAAATGACTTATTTGAAGAGGTAGCAATGGATATTTCAACAGACATTTCAGCATTAAAAACCTTATTTACTCAAGATGGGTTAACTGAGGAAGAAATTAAAAAATAACATAAAAGTTTGGAGGATAAAAAGATGAATGATGAATTTAAAGATTTTGATTTAACACCAACACTATCATTTGATGTGGTGCCAGATGAAAATATAAATTTAGTTAAAGAAAAGAAGGAAGAACCACTTCAAGAGGAAGAGGTTCAATTAAGTGAAGAAGAGAAAAAAATGGTTGAGGCTTTTGTAGATAAAATAGACTTAACAAATTCAAATTCTATACTTCAATATGGTTCAGGAGCTCAAAAGAAAATAGCAGACTTCTCAGGAGTTGCTTTAAATAATGTTAAAAGCAAAGATTTAGGTGAAGTAGGAGATATGCTTTCTAATGTAGTAGTACAGCTTAAAGATTTTGAAAATACAGAAGAAAAAAAGGGAGGAATATTTGGTTTCTTTAAAAAACAAGCACAAAAAATTGATGATATCAAAGTTAAATATGCTAAGGTTGAAGATAATATAAATAAGATATGTACTTCTCTTGAAAAACATCAAATACAGCTTTTAAAAGATATTGCAATGCTTGATAAAATGTATGAAGTAAATTTAGCTTATTTAAAAGAATTAAATATGTACATTTTAGCTGGTAAAAAGAAACTTGAAAGTTCAAGAAATGGAGAACTTAAAAGATTAAGTGATTTAGCAATTTCAACTGGAAGAACAGAAGATGCTCAAAGGGCAAATAATTTTGCTAGTCTTTGTGATAGATTTGAAAAGAAAATTCATGATTTAGAATTAACAAAAATGGTCTCTCTTCAAATGGCTCCACAAATAAGGCTTATACAAAATAATGATTCAATAATGTCTGAAAAGATACAATCAACACTTGTAAATACAATTCCTCTTTGGAAAAGTCAAATAGTTCTTGCTTTAGGAGTTGCTCATTCAACAAATGCCATAAAGGCTCAAAATGAGGTAACAGATATGACAAATGAACTTTTAAGAAAAAATGCTGAAACATTAAAAATGTCAAGTATAGAAACAGCAAAAGCTGCTGAACGTGGAATAGTTGATATAGAAACTCTTAAAACAACAAATGAAGCACTAATTTCTACCTTAGATGAAGTTATGACAATACAAAATCAAGGTCGTGAAAAACGTAAGGAAGCAGAAAAAGAATTAAGAGGTATAGAAGAACAACTTAAAAATAAGCTTTTAGAATTAAGAAAGTAAAAATATATAAAACTTAGTGGGTAAAATATTATAAGTTAAAAAGGAGGCTTAGAAAATTATGTCTGTAGAAATCATATATGCATAGCAAAGGCTATTGCAGAATTTAGATAAAAAATACTAAAATAGCCTTTGCATTCCTAAAAAAAAATTTATATTTAGGAGATGCGTATGAATTACAAAAAGGCTGAAGATGTACTTCCAAAAGAAATTTTATCTTTAATTCAGGATTATATAGATGGAGAATGCATTTATATTCCAAGGAAAAAAGAAAACAGAAAATCTTGGGGAGAAAAAACATCAATAAAAGAAGAATTAAAAGTTAGAAATGAAAATATTTTTAAAGATTATGAAAGTGGAATTTCAATAAAAACTCTTTCAATAAAATATTTTTTATCAGAAAAAAGCATTCAAAGAATCGTTTTACAAATAAAAAAAGAAAAATTTCATATAGTATAAAGTTATTTAAGGCAGATTAATTTGTTATTTTAATTTAATCTGCCTTTTTTATATTATTAGAAAATTGTATCATTTTTTAAGTCATGGATAACTTACAAAGCTAATAATAATTAACACTTTTTTATTTAGGAAAAATTCTTAAGGTTGAGTAAATTTATAAAGAAAAATTATAATGAATTTAGGGGGTGGCAATATATGTATGAAATAGTTGATATTAAAGATATAAACGAATTATATAATTTTCAAAGTAAATTAAATATCCCATATATGTTTCATGTTGATTTTGAAGAATGGAAAAAGTCAATGTTTTATGATATAGATGGAGAAGGAAGAATTTTATTTAAAACTTTATATACAAAGGAAATATATTTAAAAGAAAAATTAGTAGGATATATTCAATATGGGAAAACAGCATTTGGTTTTAATAGACAAGGAGAAATTTCTAATGAAGTATCACATTCAGTAATTAGGTCTTTATATTTTGAAAAGCATAATATAGATATTGGTTCTAGTTTAATTGAATATGCATTAAAAGAATTAAAGGCAACAGAAAGAATTTATGCTTTTTTTCATTATTTTGGAATGTCTTGTTATGCTAGACATGGAAAATTATTTGAATCCTTAGAATATATTAAAAATCTTTTAATAAAATATGGATTTGTAATAGAACATGAAAATATTTATTATTCTTCAAAGATAGAAAAGGAAGAAAATAATAAAATTCAAATTAATTGGAAAGGCTTAACAGAAGGTCAACAACAATATTGTGATTTTATTTTAGATAATACTTGTGTTGGAGGATGTGAAGTTCATTTTTTAAAGCAGAAAGAAATTGCTTATTTAAGATGGATTTTTATTAATGAGGAATTTAAAAATAAAGGAATAGGTTCAAAATGTTTAAAGAGCTTAAGATATAATCTTTATAAAAAAGGAATAAGAAGATTTGATACTGACACAGCATTAAATAATATTGTGGCTCAACATTACTATGAAAAAAATAATTTTAAAAAAGAAGGAATTACAAGAAGCTTTTTTTAGATTTATAAATAAGGAGGATAAAAAGATGGAATTAATAAAAATAAATAATGAAGAATATGAATTTGTAAAAGATTACAGAAATGATGAAGAATTAAGAAAGGAATATAATAATTTAACAGAGGAAACTTTTTGTTTTAATTTTGAAAACTGGTATAAAAGTGGATATTGGAATGAAAAACACATACCATATTCATTAAGAATTAATAATAAAATAGTATCTAATGTATCAGTAAATTTATTTGAATTTATTATGGAAGGACAATTAAAAAAGGCAATTCAAATAGGTACTGTTATGACTGAAAAAAATTACAGAAAAAAAGGTTTAAATAAATATATTATGGAAAGAATATTAAAAGAATGGGAAAACAAATGTGATTTTATTTATCTTTTTGGAAGTGATTCAGTTTTAAATTATTATCCTAAGTTTGGCTTTAAGGAAGGTAAGGAATATAAATGCTCTAAAAAAGTTAGCTATAAAGAAAATAATTATAAAGTAAGAAAGTTAAATATGAAGGATAATACAGATAGAAATCTTTTATATGATAAAGCAAAAGAAGGAAATAAATTTTCTAAAGTTTCAGTTAAAGATAATGAAGATTTAACAATGTTTTATTGTATTGGTTTTATGGAAAATAATATTTATTATATTGAAGAGTTTGATGCTATTATAGTGGCTGAATATGAAGATGAAAATTTATATATACAAGAAATATATGGAGGAAATGACTTAAAGGATATAATTGAAGCTTTATTAAGAAAAGAAACTAAAAAAGTTATATTTGGCTTTACTCCTTTAGAAGAATGTGATATTGAACCTTTAAAAAAAGAGGATTGTACTTTATTTATAAAAGGAAACATACAATATTTAGGAAAATTTATGTTCCCAGTTTTATCTCATACATAATGTGAAGGAATGATTTTTAAAAGGTAAAGTTTTAAGAAGAGTATGGTAAAAAGAAAATTTTAAAAGTATTCAACATAGATTATAGTTTTAAGAAAAAATTAAAAGTGGCTATAGCAATGTAAATACTATATAATAAAAATAGAAAATATTTATATAAGTGTTTTAAACAGGACTTATTACAGAAACAGAAGAATCTCTTTTGAATAGTTTTAATAATGCATGTATAAGAGGTATTAATAGATTTATAAATAGTTACAACATAGATATGAAGTTAAATACAAAGGGATATCCTTCTGACATATTTGCAAACTTTTTAAATGAAGTTGAATTTAAAATAGATAAACCTATATATGTAATAATAGATGAATATGACCATTTTGCAAATGAACTTTTAAGTTTTAAAACAGAATTATTTTCGAGTATTGTAAGTAAAACAGGATTTATAAGAAAATGGTATGAAGTTTTAAAAATAGGAACAGAATCTATAGTAAGTAGAATATTTGCAACAGGAGTAAGTCAAATAACTTTAGATAGCCTTACCTCTGGCTTTAATATATCAACTGATCTAACAAGATATGCAAAATTCAATGCAATGATGGGCTTTACAGAGGATGAAGTAAGAAGCCTCATAAAAAGAACAGTACAAAATAAAAAGAAAATAGATAAAATTATAAAAGAAATGAAAGTAAACTATAATGGATATTTATTTTCAGAAGATGGTAAAGAAACTTTGTTTAATAGTGATATGGTTCTTTATTATTTAAAAAGCCTTGAGGAAACAAAGAAGCCACCTAAAGAACTTATAGATAAAAATATAGCAAGTGATTATGCAAAGCTTGGAAATATGTTTAAGCTTAAAAATAGAAATGAAAATTATAAAATATTAGAGGATATTTTAAAAGGCGAAGAAATAACAGCACGAATTACAAGTCAATTTAATTTAGAGAGAAGATTTAATGATGAAGATTTTAAATCACTTTTGTTTTACCTAGGTCTTCTTACAATAAAAGGTGAAGATTTTGGAGATGCTATCTTAGATATTCCAAATAATGTTATAAGAGAGTTATACTTTGATTTTTATGCAAAAAGATTAGAAGAAGAAAGTGATTTTGAATTAAATACAAAAGAAGTAAAAGATGCAATAAAAGATATAGCTAAGAATGGAAGCAATTTAAAACTTGTAGAAATTGTAGAAAAAACTTTAAATAAATTATCAAATAGAGATTATATTACCTTTAATGAAAAATATGTTAAGCTTATATTTTTAACTTATTGCTATTTAAGTAAAATATATTTAGTAAAATCAGAATATGAAGTAGAAGATGATTATATAGATATTGCACTTTTAAAACAAGTAAATATGGAGCCAAAGTTTTTTGGAATAATGGAGCTTAAATATATTTCTAAATCAAAATATGAAGAAAGAGGAGAAGAAATAGTAAAAGAAAAGCTTAATGAAGCAAAAGAGCAACTAAAAAAATATGATAAATCTGAAGAACTTAAGAATATGAAAAATTTAAAGAAATGGGCAATAGTATTTGTAAATGATAAATGTTATGCTAATGTTGAAGTTTAACTGAAGTTAAGGAGATAAAATGAAGAAAACTATTGGAATTTTGGCACATGTAGATGCAGGAAAGACTACACTTTCTGAGCAGATTTTATTTTATACAAATTCAATAAGGAAAAAGGGAAGAGTTGATAATAAGGATTCTTTCCTAGATAATCATAATATAGAAAAAGAAAGAGGAATCACAATATTTTCTGGACAAGCTATTTTTAGCATAAAAGATAGTACCTACTATTTAGTGGACACTCCAGGGCATGTAGATTTTAGTCCAGAAATGGAAAGGGCAATAGCTGTTATGGATTATGCAATTCTTCTTATAAATGCTTCAGATGGAGTACAAGGACATACTGAAACTTTATGGCATTTATTAAGAAAGTATAATGTTCCTACAATATTTTTCATAAATAAAATAGATTTAGAAGGAGCAGATATAAAAAAATCAATTAATGATATAAAGGAAAATTTCACAAAAGATATTTTGTGTATAAAAGAGGACTTATCAAAGGAAGAACTTTCTTTAGAGGAAATAGAAACTCTTTGCAATTATGATGATAAACTTTTAGAAAAGTATCTTTTAGGAGAACATATTAATAAAGAATTTTTAAGTTTATTAAAAAAGCTTACAAAGGAAAATAAAATATTTCCTTGCTTTAAAGGGTCAGCTCTTCAAAATATAGGAATAAGTGAATTTTTAAATAGTCTTGAAGAAATTACATATACAGATTATGAAAATAATGGATTAAGTGGCGTTGCTTATAAAATAAGACATGAAGAAAATGGAAATAAAATTGTTTTTATAAAGCTTTTAAAGGGAACATTATCTGTTAAGGAAGAAGTGTTAATACCATCAGGAGAAAAAGAAAAGATAAATAGTATAAGGGTTTATAATGGAAATAAATTTAAAACATTAGATAAAGTTTATGCTGGAGATATTTTTGGTGTTACTGGTCTTAATAGTTTAGAAGTTGGAGATTATATAGGAGATAATAAAGAAAAAATAAAATATAATATGGTTCCTACTCTTGCAACAAAAATAATACTTAAAGACAATGTTAATATAAAAGATGCTTTAAAGTATTTTAAAATATTAAATGAAGAAGACCCTTCCTTAAATGTGTTTTGGAATGAAGCACTTCAAGAAATTCAAGTTCATATAATGGGAAAAATTCAGCTTGAAGTGTTAAAAGAAGTTGTTTTAGAGAGATTTAATTTGGATATAGATTTTGGAGAATGTAAAATACTTTATAAAGAAACAATAAAAAACACTGTTATAGGTTCAGGACATTTTGAACCTTTAAGGCATTATGCAGAGGTAAGGCTTTTAATGGAGCCTTTAAAAAGAGGAGAGGGAATAACATTTGAAAGTAAATGTCATACAGATAATTTAAGTTATGGTTTTCAAAATTTA
>ONGV01000083.1 GCA_900317445.1 uncultured Eubacteriales bacterium
AACCAGGAGATTATATTACAGTAATTAAAAAGAATAGAGATAGTTATAAGGTTGGAGATGTTGTTACCTATGTTCGTACAACAGATTCAGGTGATAAGGAAAGGGTTACTCACCAAATTATAAGTATTGATGGAGACCAAGTTATTACTCAAGGTATTTCTTCAAGTAATACTAATGCAGATGACCCTATAACAAAGGATGATATTATAGGTAAGCATATTCTTACAATTCCTAAATTAGGTTATGTAATGAAATTTTTATCATCAACAACAGGTATTATATTAATAGTTGGTCTTATATTAGCAGTAATATTCTGGGAGATAACTGAACCTAAAAAGGATAGAAATGAAGAAGAAGAAGAAATGCAGTATGAAAAGCCTACTGTAGAGGAAAGGCCTAAGAAGAAAAAACTTCCTATTGGTAATTTAAATTTAATTAAGAAAGAGCCAAAAGAAGATATAGTGGAAGAAGAAAAAGTTTCTCAAAACTTAGTGAAAAATGAAGCAGAAGTTCCTAAAGAAAAAGCTACTATTCATGAAGAAAAAAAGTTTGCAAAAGTAACAGAACCTATTATAGATGATAATGAAGATGATAGAATAGATTTAATTGCAGAACTTACTAAGCTTAGAGAGGAAAAAAAGAAAATTTTAGATGCTCAAAAGCTTTTAGATGAAGCAAGAAAGAAAGAAATTGAAGATATGAATAAAAAGCTTGAAGATGCTTTAGAAGAAAATAAAAATATTGTAAAGACATCAAAGGTAAGTGAAAATATGCCAAATCTTCAAAACAATATGGCAGCAGTTCAAGGAATGCAAATGCAAAACGGATTTGTTCCAAATGGATATGTGCAACAGCCAAATGCTTATGTTGGACAAGATGTTAATTTTCAACAAACTGGCTATGGACAACAAAATATACAACAGCAAAATGTACAACAACAAAATGGTTATGGTCAACAAAATATACAACAACCAAATTGCCAACAAAATAGTTATGGGCAAACAAATGAATATATGCAACAAAATGTACAACCAAATCAACAACAAAATGAGTTTATGTATCAAAATCCAAAGGGGTATGTACAACAAAATCAACAAGATATTAATCAAGGAATGAATCCTTTTGAAGCACCAAGGGTAGAAGAAAAGAAGAAATCTTCAAAGCCTAAAAGCGATAGAACATTAAAACTTATAAAAACTTTAGCAGGAATAAATATTACTTCAGAAGACATTGTAAAGGCTACAGGAATTGCATTAGAAAAAGTAAATAGACTTAAAGATGCAGATAGGGTTGTAACTATAGCAAAGAATTTATTAGACATGAATATGGCAATGGATGAAGTAAAACTTGCAACTGGATTAAGTGAAGAAAGATTAAATGAAATAATGTCTGAAGAAAAGTCAGTTTCTTTTGATGAAAATTGGGAAGATGAAAGAATATTAAGTATAGCTAGAAAACTTATAGATGCTAATATGTCATTAGAAAAAATAGCCAAAGCAACTGGATTAAAGGTAACAAGAGTTGAAAGAATAAAAGAACAATATAGAGTTATTTCAATAGCTAAGAATTTATATTCTATGGGAATGGCATATGAGGATATAGCTCATGCTACTGCATTAACAGTTGGAGAAGTTAAAGCTTATGTTTCAGAAGAACCAGTAAATTATGAAGACTATGAAGAAAACACAGTGGCAGATGTAGTTAGAAACTTATTAACTATGCAAATGCCAATGGCAAATATAATAAAAGCAACTGGTTTAACTTTAGAGGAAATTAGAACAGTTAAAGAAGATATAGAAATGGAAGCTATAGCAAAGAATTTAATAGATATGAAAATATCTTCTAAGTATATTGCAGAAGCAACAGGATTAGCCATAAGCAGAATTATGAAGCTTAAAGGAAATGATGACATAATTCAAATAGCAAAAAATTTATTACAAATGGGATTAGCACAAGGAGAAGTTTCAGAAATTGTAAATTTACCAATGGATGTTATATCTGTTATAGAAATAGAACCATTAAAGAAGACAGATGTTATATCTATAGACTTTGGAGCTATAAAATAGCTATAAAAAATGTGCAAACATAATGTTTGCACATTTTTTTTGAATTTATTATAAGAAGGTCATATGTTATAATAAAGAATATTAATGGGTAATGGAGGAGTTTTTATGAAAAAAATAGGATATATAGGTGTGATTTTTTTCCTATGTCTTGCATTAATCAGTTCTCTTATAAGTATTCCTTATATAAATGTTATGGCTGACGAAGACAAAGACCTTGGTGGGGAAGAGTTTTGGTGTCCTATAAATGGGAAAGACCATGAATTTACAATAAACAATACATGGAATGAAGAGGGATATGTAGATTATATTGAATTTGATGACAGTTATATAAAAAATACAAGTTTTGGAGAAAATTATACCTTAGAAGAAGCTATAGACAAGGGTATTATTAGTAATTATAATGTAAAAATAGTTATGGATGATAAGGAATATGGAAAGGTTGATATTTTTTCAGGAAAATTAAGTGAACTAAAAGGGTTAAAGCTTAGAGTAAAAAACGTTTATTTAAGATTAAATACATATGTAAGTTTTAAAATGAGCATTTCAGTAGAAGGAGAAGAAGGCACAAATAAAGATGGAATAGTTGAAAGATATACATATATATTCAATCCTAAAGTATATAAATCAACTTTAAGTAAAGAAGAGTATGAAAAGGAAAATAAAAATATAACAAATAAAAAATCATCTAATGCTAATGATAAAGAAATAGTAAGAACAGAAGACCCAATATATACACAAGCATTAATTTTAGCAGTAGTAATGGTAATATCTATGGAAGCAATGGTTATTATGGTTAGAAAATACTATATAAAGAGAGGCTAGGGTAAAATAACTAAAGAAAATTTCTATTGTGCTTTAGGGGGGACATATATTGTGAAAAAAAGACAAGTTAATAGAAAATTAATAAAATTAAAGAATAAAATTTTAAGTCTTTTTGTTAAAGATAAAAAAAATAAAATAACCAATAAAAACATAGAGAAGGATATTATTAAAGAAGAAAAAGTTTGTGAAAATGAGATAAAGAAGGAAGAAGTTATTGCTTTTAGTGAAAAGCCTATTGAAAATGATAAAAAAGATGGATTTCAAGTTATAAGAAATGAAAAATTTTCACAAAAAGAAGAAAACAAATTTGAACCTATACCTGAAGAAGATAAAATTACTTCAAAATATAAAAGGGTAGTAAGTGATTTAATAAGTACTAATATGCCAATAGAAGATATATCAAAAGCAGTAGATATGCCTATTAACAGATTAATAAATATTAGAGAAAATGAAATTTTTTCATCTATAGTAAGGAAAATGTGGGAACTTGACTTTTCTATTGAAAGTATTGTTCAAGTTACAGGATTAAAACTTAAAAGAGTTGCTGACATTATAATAAATTCTGAAAAACTTAATGAGGTGGAAGTTGAACAAGGAAAAGTTGGAGAAATAATAAGAAATCTTTTAAAAATGAATGTATCTATAGAATTAATATCAGAAGCATCTGGTCTTTCTATAGAAGAAATAGGAAGGTTTATTGATAATAGTGGAGTTAATATAATAGTAAGAAATTTATTATGTATGAATGTGCCAATAGAAATAATTATAAAGGGAACAGGATTAAGTCTTGAAACTATAGATGCAATGAGAGCATAAAGATAAAAGTTTATCTTTATAGCAAATATATCCTAATTTTTTAGAGGTTTTCACAAAAAAGTAAAGTATTATTTGTAATGTTTATCAATGGCTGTAAACCATATCAAGAGGTATAATAATATCATGGCAATAAAGATTAAAGAATTTTAAAGGTAAAGATTAAGGAGGAAATTAAACATGGCAAGTCTTTCATTAAGAGGAATTTACAAAATATATCCAGGAGATGTATGTGCAGTTAAAGATTTCAATCTAGAAATAGCAGATAAGGAATTTATAGTATTCGTAGGACCATCAGGATGTGGTAAGTCAACTACATTAAGAATGATAGCAGGATTGGAAACAATTTCAAAAGGTGAATTATATATAGGAGATAAATTAGTAAATGATGTAGAACCAAAGAACAGAGACATAGCAATGGTTTTCCAAAGTTATGCTTTATATCCACATATGTCGGTATTTGACAACATGGCATTTGCATTAAAGTTAAGAAAAGTTCCAAAGCCAGAAATAGAAAAGAAAGTTACAGAAGCAGCTAGAGCTCTTGAAATAGAACATTTATTAGACAGAAAGCCAAAGGCTTTATCAGGAGGTCAAAGACAAAGAGTTGCTTTAGGAAGAGCTATAGTAAGAGATGCTAAGGTATTCTTAATGGATGAACCTTTATCAAACTTAGATGCTAAGTTAAGAGTTCAAATGAGAACAGAAATCTCTAAGTTACATCATAAATTACAAACTACATTTATCTATGTAACACATGACCAAACAGAAGCTATGACAATGGGTACAAGAATAGTTGTTATGAAAGCTGGTATTGTACAACAAGTTGATACTCCTCAAAATATTTACAACTATCCAGCTAATAAGTTCGTTGCAAGCTTTATAGGAAGCCCTCAAATGAACTTTATAGATGGTAAGTTAGCTTTTGAAGATGGAAAAGTTTATGCTACTTTTGATGGAGAAAAGATTCTTTTACCAGAAGAAAAAGCAAAGAAATTAAATGAAGCTTTATTAAGAGATAAAGTTGTAACATTTGGTATTAGACCAGAAAACTTAAGCGATGATGAAGAATTAATAGATGAAAAACCAGATGAAGTAATCGAAGTAAGAGTAGAAGTTGTTGAATTAATGGGTGCTGAAAGTTATATATACACTAAGAATGCAGGAAGCAATATAACTATCAGAGTTAATGGAACAACTGAATTAAAAGTTGGACAAAAAGCAAGAGTTCACATGGACCCAACTAAGATTCATGTATTCGATAAAGAAACAGAAGTAAGATTAGCATAATTTTAAAATTTATTTGAGAGGTGTGTATATGGATATGCTATTTAAGCTTATGAGGGAAATTGAAGAAACATCTAGAATTCCTTTTAAGTTAAAAAAATTAGTAGGAGACATTTATGCATCTCCAAATTTTTGCCCAAAAGATGGGTTAGTTCAAACTAAATTAAAAATATCTAATGAAGATTTCATATTGCAAGTAGCAAAAGAGGATGAAAGAGTTTTACCTCTTTTATCTAGTTGCATAAAAACAAGTATTAAAAAATCAAATGATAGAAAATATAATATTGTTTTAGAAGTTATAGATGGAAAAAACATTGACGAAGATGAACTTAGCAAAGTATATCCATTTCTTATGAATGAATTTCAAATGCTTTATATTTATACAGAAAAAAGCCTTGAAGATGTTTTTTCAATTGTTCAAAATGGTTATAGCCAAGATGGAAATATTGTTATGGAATATGAAGGAAAAATTCTTGTGTTAGGAATTTTAGATGATATTTATGAACATGCAGAAAGTCTTTTTGAAACAATAACATCAGATATAAGTGGAAAAATAATTATAAGTTACTATAATATAGATAAGTATTCTAATTTAGGGAATATTTTAAAAAGCTCTACTCAAAAAATAGAATTAGTTAAAAAATTTAATATTTCAGCAAATATATTAGGAGAAAATGATCTTATATTTGAAGAAATGGTTGATAATATAAATGATTATAAGAAAAAAGAACTTATAAATAGATTCTATAATGGTTTTATTAAACTTGATAATGAAATGATAAAGACAATAGAAGTATTTTTTAACTGTGGTTTGAATTTAAGTGAGGGTGCAAAGGAATTATATATTCACAGAAATACTCTTATATATAGATTGGATAAAGTGGAAAAATATACAGGATTTGATATTAGAGACTTTAATCAAGCAGCATTATTTAAGGTTATATTTGTACTTTTTAAGGAAGAAAAATTAAAAAAAATTTAAAAAATATGAAAAAATACTTGAAAATGTTTGCACGAAGTAGTAAAATAAAAATATAGTTGGAAACGATGCCGAACATCAAATCAAATTCGGACAAGTTTCAATTAATATGTGACTTAATTAGAATTGAATCTTAAAACTAAGATTTAATATATATTTAAGGACAAATATGAGGAGGAATTTAATATGATGAGTAAACGTACAAAAGTTTTAGCAGCTGCAATGGCTACAATGATGATGGCTTCAGTATTTGT
>ONGV01000144.1 GCA_900317445.1 uncultured Eubacteriales bacterium
CCATTTAATGTATTAAATACAAAATCAGGTTTTGCTTGCTTTATCTTATTTATTATTGTTGTATAATCTGTATGTCCCATTGGAGTATATTCTTCTCCAACAATTTCTGCTCCTAATGCTGCAGCTTGCTTTTTAATTATTTCATTTGCTGTTCTTGGAAATACATAATCTGAACCAACTAAGAATATTTTCTTTCCATAGTTTTCTACTAAGTATTCAATTGCTGGAACTATTTGTTGATTTGGTGCTGCTCCAGTATACATTATATTTGGTGATGATTCTTGTCCTTCATATTGAACTGGATACCATAATAGTCCATTATTATTTTCAAATATAGGTAATACTGCTTTTCTACTTGCAGATGTCCAACATCCAAATACAGTTGCTACTTTATCATTTGTTAATAACTTTGTAGCTTTTTCAGAGAAAACTGCTGTATCTGAAGCTCCATCTTCTATTACTGCTTCTATTTGTTTTCCTAAAACTCCACCATTTTCATTAATTTCTTTTATTGCAAGTAATTCTGCATCTCTAACTGAAGTTTCACTAATTGCCATTGTTCCACTTAATGAATGTAATATACCAACTTTAATTGTATCTCCACTACTTGCTGTACTTGAAGTACTACCACTTGAAGAAGTTCCTCCTTCTTCATCTAATGCACAGCCTCCTATAGATAATGTTATGGCTGCCATTAAGAATATTCCCCCAATTCTTTTCAATAAGCTTTTCTTTGTCATATTGTCTCCACTCCTTTTCCTAAAACAAAAGGTGCTTCACCAAAAGGATATTTTCCTTTGGTAAAGCACCTTTGCTTGTTTTCTTAACTTGGTTATATTATATAATTTTAATACCATTAAAAAAACATAATAAATCAGTTCTTTTCCATTAAAATTCAGTTAATTTTATTTTTTTAAGTAAAAAAATTTATACCAAAGTCTTTTTCCTATATTGAACAGGAGTAAAACCTGTATAATTTTTAAAAAGCTTTGAAAAATAATCTACTGTTAAATAGCCTAATTCTTTACTTATTTCATATACCTTTTTATTGCTACCATTTAAAAGCTTTTTTCCATATTCCATCTTTAATATAGTTGAATACTCATTTAATGTTATACCAATTTTATTTTTAAATAATTTTCCTATATAATCTTTACTTAATTGAAGTTCTTCAGATATTATATCTAAAAGCTTGTCCTTTCCTATATTTTTTAAAATAACTTCACTTACATTATTTATTAGTGAATCATATTTATTTAATTTATACTTTTTAATAATTTCTTGAATATTAGATATTTTTTCTTGAACCTGTTCTTCAAAACTTTCTTCTTTAAATAAAAATTCTATATTTTCAAGTTTTACTATCCAAGGAAACACCTTAACTATTTTTTCCCATACTCCTTCAAATAAAAGTTCAGAAAATATAATTTTTTCTTCTTTAAGGATATTATTTAATTCTTTTAAATATTTATCTTTTAAGTTTTCTGGCGTTTCTTCAAGATTTATAAATAAGTTATACCACTTATCTATTCTATCTTTTGAAAGCTTTAAGTTAGTTTCTTTAGGTTTTTCTTCCTTCTCTTTTAATAATTTTTCAACCTTTATAAATAATTTCTTTAAATTTTCTTCTGTAATAGGTTTTATAATATAATCAATGGCACCATTTTGAAGTCCTCTTTTAGCATATTCAAATTCACTATAGGTACTTGCAAGTACAAGAAAGGTTTTATCTCCCCTTTCTCTTATATTTTCTAAAAGCTCTAATCCATCAACTATAGGCATTCTTATATCTGTTATTATTAAATCAAAGCTTTCTTTTTCTAAAATACTTAAGGCTTCCTTTCCACTTTGAGCATATCTTGTTATTTTAAAATTACTATCTTCCCATACTTTCATTTTAGATACAATAAATCCTATTGTTTCATCATCATCTACAAAAAGAACCTTATACATTTTTATCCCCTACTTTCTTTAAAATATCAATTATAGTGTCAAAATCATATTCTTCAAATTTTTCTTTTATTTCATTTATTTTTTCTTTATTTAAATAAGTAGCTAAAATTTTTTCATTATCATTAAATATATTTATAGCTTCTACATCTCCTTGACCTAAAGCTCTATTTAGCTTATAAAGTATATTCTTTATTTGTTCCTCATTAAAAACTTCTACTTTTTCTACTTCTTTATCTTTTATTTTCTTGTCATTTAAAACAATATACTGATTTATTTCTTTAAGAGTTTTATTAAATATATTATTTAATATTTCACAATACCTTTCTATATTTTCATATCTTTCATTTTTTAATAAAGATTCAAAAGATATTAATTCTACTCTAATATTATTAGCTCCTATTGTTTTGCATAGCCCTTTTAATGTATGACAGGTATCTAATACAATAGAATAAGCTTTTTTATCACTAAATTCTTTAATTGTTTTAATATCATTTTTATGTTGAAATGAAAACTTTTTTAATATTTCTATATATAATTCATTGTTTCCATTAAGCCTCTCTATGCCTTCATTAAAATTTATATACCTAGAAGATATATTATTTTTTTCTTCTCTTTCTTCTTTTTTATAATACACATATTTATTTACAAATCTATTTTTAAGAAGACCTATAAGTTGTTCCATATTTATAGGTTTTGTAAGAACTTCATTCATTCCAGAATCCATAACCTTATGTGCTACATCCTCTACCACATCAGCAGTTAAAGCTATAATATATGTAAATCTGTTATACCCCTTTCTTAACATTCTTGCAGTTTCATAGCCATCCATACCTTTCATTCGTATATCCATAAATACAACATTAAATTTTTCTTTTTCTGCTATCATTACTGCTTCATATCCACTTGATACACTTGTTACTACAAGGCCATAATGTTCTAATAATTCCTTTTCCATTTCTCTATTTATTTCATTATCATCAACTATTAAAACCTTAATGTCTTTAAAGTATATCTCCTTATTTTTTTCCTCTTCTTCAGATTCTAATGTTTTCTCACTTATAATTTCCATATCAAGTTCAACTGTAAAAGTAGAACCTTTTCCATAAACACTTTCTACAGTTATTCTTCCATCTAAAACCTTAATCATCATCTTAGATATAGCAAGTCCAAGGCCTGTTCCACCATATTCTCTAGTAGTTGAAATATCTGATTGTTCAAAGGCATTAAATATTCTTTCTTTATCCTTTTCTAAAATTCCTATTCCAGTATCTTTTACTTTAAAAATTAAATGTATTTTATTATCTTCTAATTTTTTATAGGAAGCCTTTAAAGTTACTCCTCCTTCTGAGGTAAATTTAATTGCATTAGAAATAAGATTTATCAAAACTTGACTTAGCTTTGTAATATCTCCACTTAATCTTTTAGGGAAATCCTCTTGAATATCTAATTTAAAATATAATCCCTTACTTCTTGCATTATATGTAAATACTTGTTTTATATCTTCAAGATATTCTGATAAATTAAAATTAATATCCTCTCTTTCAAATTTATTTTTCTTAAGTTTTGAAAAATCTAATATATTATTAATAATTTGAAGCAAGTTTTTTGAAGCAAGTTTGCTTCTTTTTAAGTACTTTCTTTGCTTTTCATCAAGATTTGTATCTTCTAATAACTTCATATATCCTATAACTGTATTTAAAGGTGTTCTTATTTCATGGCTCATTGTTGCTAAAAATTCATCCTTTGCATTACTTGCTTTAATTAAATCCTCATAAAGAATATTAAACTTTTCTGCAAATAGTTTTAATTCATAAGAGCCCTTAGGCTCAAGTCTTGAATCATCCTTATTAAAATTTACTTCTTTTAGAGTTTCTGTATAATCTTTTATTGGATATGTAAAAAACTTATAAAAAATATATAAAACTATAAAAAGCAAGGCTAAACTTAGTGCAAGTAATGAATTTTGAAAATTTATTGATTTTAAAGTTTCATTTTTTCTATTTTCAACTTCTTCATTTAATCTTAAATTTATATCTTCTTGAAAAGAGCTTATAGCATTTGTAACTATATTTTTATCTGTCATATAATTATCTCCAAATACAAGCTCTATAGCTTTGTTTATTTTTTCTTGATTTTCTAAATCTTCATCTACAATATTTAACTTATAATCTCTAACCTCTTTTGGAATAGCATTTTCATCTAAATTCATTGTTTCCACAACAAGTTTCATTGCCTTTGTTTCAGGGTCAATTAATAAATCAGAATATTGCTTTGCAAGTTTTACAAGTTTTTCTTCATTAGATGGAATATTCATAGAAAGTAATTCTTCTATAACTTTATCTCTTTTCTTTAATATATCAACCTCATTCCAATAATCATACAAGTATTTTTCTTTCTTAGTTGCTACAAACTTTCTTACAGAATCAGTTAAAAAATTTGAACCTTCCATTAATCCTTCACTTAATTCTAATGACTTACTTCTTTCTTGTTCTTTTATCTTTTCATCTTTTATAGAAGTTCTTATATTTATACTACTATATACTATTAAAAACATAATAACTGTTACTATTAAAGTTATAACTATGTTTATATACCTTTGATTTATATAATATTTTTTCATAAAATACCACCACCTTTATTGACCTAACTTTTTTATTGTAATATTATTAATTAAATATATTTTTCTAAGAAAGGAATTTAAGTTTTATATGGAAAATGATATAAATATTTTAATAGTTGACGATACACCAGAACATATACATATTGCTACAAATTTATTAAAAACCTTAAACTATCCAATAAGAGTTGCTACAAGTGCTTCTAAAGCTTTAATGCTTATTGAAAAGAAAAAGCCAACACTTATACTTTTAGATATAACAATGCCTGATATGAATGGATTTGAATTATGCAGTTTACTTAAAAAAAATCCTCTCTATTCTGATATTGCAATAATCTTTATGACTTCTGCTGAAGATGAAGAAAGTATTAAAAAAGGATTTTCTTTAGGTGCTCAAGATTATGTTGTAAAACCTTATAATCCTTCTGAACTTCTTGCTAGAGTAAATACTCATATAAAATTAGCTTCTCAATCAATAAAGCTTAAAGCTTCCTACAAAGAACTTGACCAGTTTTGCCATACTGTATCCCATGACTTAAAATCTCCACTACTTGTTTTAAAACAACTTGCAAACCTTCTTTCTTTAGAATCTGGTGACTCATTATCCCCTACTTCTAAAGAAATAATAAAAAGAATAGAAAATAAATCCAATGATATTATTCTTATGATTGAACGCTTGTTAGATTTTTCAAGAATAAATCAAATACAATGTTTTTTTGAAGAAATAAATATTTCTGAAGTTTTTTACTCTGTTATGAAGGAACTTTCTTCACTAGAACCTAATCGTAAAATTGATTTTATTGTTTCACCTTCCCTTCCTATTGTTAAAGGTGATAAAACCTTAATTAAATTTTTAATACAAAATATATTAAGTAATGCTTTAAAGTTTTCTAAAAATAATGACTTAACAATAATTAAAATTAACTGCACTACTTTAGAAAATTATTATGAAATATCAATTAAAGATAATGGTGCAGGTTTTGATATGTCCTATAAAAATAAACTTTTTCACATTTTTGAAAGACTTCACTCAAAAGACGAATTTGATGGCTCTGGAGTAGGTCTTGTTATCGTAAAAAGAATAATGGAACGCCACAAAGGTAAAGTTTCCATAGAAGGAGAACCAAACAAAGGAGCCTGTGTAAAGTTATACTTTCCCATATAAAAAAAGACATACTAATCCTTTTTTAAAGATTAATACGTCCTTGTATTATTACTTAATTTTGTTTATTAAAAGCTAAGTTTTATGTTTATCTTAATTTTCTTCTCATGAATCTTGGCATGATTCTTATTATCTTTGGTGATATTTTTTGTATGTCGTCTTTTGAAATTCCCCTCATTAATATCATAAGATATGCATATACAAAAACTCCTACTCCTACTGATATTATAACTACTGGAATTGATGTAAGTCTTGAAGGTTCAATAAATCTGTATATAAATTTTATTGGCTGATGAATTAATAAAATTGCAAGAGCCATAGCCATTGATGCTAAAACAGGTTTTACTATGTATCTTACAAGTGGAAGTTTCATTTTCATAGTCTTTTTAATTTTTATATGATTCATTATTGATGGAATTAAAAGCCATATTGTACTACCTATTATAGCACCATAAATATTTATCTTTGGAATTCCAACAAAAATATAGTTTGCTATGATTTTACATATAATACCTATTAAAAAACTTCCAACTACAAAATAAAATTTATTTATTCCTTGAAGGATTACACTTTGAATTTGTGTCATTGTCATAAGAATTATTATAAAGGAACCTATAGTCATAATCTTAGCTCCATCTGTGCTACCAAACAAAGTTCTATAAACATCTTCACTAAGCATTGATAATCCAACTGCTGCTGGAATTGCTATTGCTAAAGCTACCTTAAAGGCATATTTTATATTTCTTCTTATTTCTTTCCTATCCTTTACTGCCATAGCTCTTGAAATTGTTGGTAATACTGTAGTTCCTATAGCTGTTATTAATATAAGTGGAACTCCATATAATGTTTTAAATAGTCCATAGTTTCCATATAATATTTTTGCCTTATTAGCTGTTAATCCTGCTGCTAAAAGCCTATTTGTTATATTTACCATATCAACAAGTCCACCAAAATTTTGTAATCCTGAACTTATCATTATTGGAATTGAATAAGAAATAACTCTTCTTAAAATTTGTTTATTAATTTTTCTCTTTTCTTTTCTAGTTCCTGTAAATTCTTTAAATTCATCTTCACTTTTATTTCTACAATATACTATGTAAAAGCAAGCAAACAATGCTCCAACAGATGTACCAATTTGTCCTCCTGCTGCACCATATTCAAGGCTAAATTGAACAAGTATAAAAGCAAATAGTAAGCTTATAAAAACATTAAGCATCTGTTCTAAAATTTGTGATATTCCTATTGCCTTCATGTTCATTTTTCCTTGCATATATCCTCTATAAGAGGATAAAGCTGCTGTTATTACTACACAAGGTGCAAGTGCCATTATTCCATATGCAGTTTCTGGAATATTTCCTAGTTTTGTTAGTGGTTTAGCCAAAAGTAACATTAAAATTCCAACTATTACTCCTACTAATACATAAAAGTTTCTAGAAACTTTTAATGTTCTTTCAGCCTTTTCATATTCCTCTAATGCTATAAACTCGGATACTACCTTTGCCACAGCTGGTTGTGCACCTACACTAGTTATTGCATAAACAAATAAAAATACTTCTGTAATTTGAGAGTATATTCCATACCCTTCTGAACCTAAAATTGACCTAAGAAATGGAACATACAATAATGATATTACCTTTGTTAAAATACCAGCTATTGAAAGTATTAATACTCCCTTTGCTGCTGAATTTCCTTCTTTCATACCAAAACCCCTATCTTATAAAGAAAACTTAAACACATCTTGCTTTATCTTTTTAAACATTGGTGGTAAAGCCTGTGCTATTGTTTTATTATTTAAATATTCAAGCTTACCAGTTGTATTTCTAAATATAAGTTTATATGCATAAAGATATTGATAATTTAATCCAAACTTATTTTCAAAGAAAGAATTTAATTTCTTATCTCCATACTTACTATCTCCAATTACTGGTGCTCCTAAATAAGATAAATGAGCTCTTATTTGATGACTTCTTCCTGTAATAAGATTTATTTCTAAAAATGAATATGCTCCATTTGTTTGTACTGTTTTTACTTCCATAGCAATTTCTTTAGAATTTGGAACCTTTTTTTCATATATTTTAGATATATTTTCATTTTCATTCTTTAAAATATATCCTGTATATAAGCCATCTTTTATTTTACCCTTTGCTAAGGTATAGTAATATTTTTCTACATTTCCTTCTCTTATAATTTCATTTAACATTCTTAATGCTTCAAAGTTTTTCCCGAAGATAACCATTCCTGAAGTATTTCTATCAAGTCTATTACAGGGTGCTGGAGTAAATGTTAATTCATTTTCTGGAACATAATCTCCTTTTCCTTTTAAGTATGATAAAACATAATCTGTTAAAGTAGGTTCTCCTGAATTTTTATCAGAATGAACTAAAATTCCTGGCCATTTTTCTACTATAACCATATTATTATCTTCATAAATTATCTTTAATCCACTAGAATTTACTTGTATAAAGTTTTCTTTTACTTGTCTTTTACTTTGAATATACTTTATTTCAACTAAATCCCCTTCTTGAAGTGAATATTTTTCTTTTTCTTTTTTACCATTAACTCGTATATCTCCCTTTCTTAGTGCTTTAAAAATAGCACTTAAAGGAACATCTTTTAAAAGCTTTCTTAGAAACTTATCTAGTCTCTGACCTGCTTCGTTGCTTCCTATTTCAATTTTCAAAATGTAATCAACTCCTATAAAATCTACTTTTCCATCTTAATTAGATTAATATTATTTTATAAACTTGTCAAATAGTCAAATGCTATTGCACATTGCATTGCAACCCCTATTGGTAAGGCTTCCTCGTCTATTTTAAATAAATTGCTATGAGCTGGTTTATCTGCTCCTTTCTTTTTATTTTTTATTCCTAAATAGTAAAATACTGAAGGTCTTTCCTTTGCAAAATAAGCAAAGCTTTCTACTCCCATACTTGGATTTTGTTGTTCTAATACATTTCTCTCTCCAACAATTCTTTTTCCTATTTTTTTAACTCTCCTTACCATTTCTTTATCATTATAAAGACAAGGATATCCTTCCTCCACAACAACTCTTCCCTCTGCTCTTAAAGCACTACAAACTCCTTTTATAATTTCCTCTAATCTTTTTACTACATATACTCTATCTTCTCTTGTAATTGTCCTAATTATTCCACTTAAAGTAACTTCTTCTGGAATTATATTTAGAGCAGTTCCTCCATTAATACTTCCTATAGTTATAACCACAGGATTTACAGGAGCAACCTCTCTACTTGCAATAGTTTGAATTGCCATAACTACATTTGAAGCTACAACAATTGGGTCTACAGTCTTATCAGGATGTGCTCCATGACCACCTTTTCCTTTAACTCTTATTGTAAAAGGATTTGAAGCTGCATTAACCATATCAAGTTTTACTCCTATTTTACCACAATCTAAATCTTCAGATACATGAAGTCCTACAATCCTTTCAACATAAGGTTCTCTAAGAACTCCTTCATTTATCATTATTAATGCTCCTCCTGTAGTTTCTTCTGCTGGTTCAAATAATAACTTTACTGTTCCAGAAAAATATTTTTTATTTTTATTTAATATTTTTGCAGCTCCAAGTAAAATTGCTGTATGGGCATCATGACCACAAGCATGCATTTTTCCTTTTATTTTAGATTTATATTCACAATCAGTTTTTTCATCTATTGGAAGTGCATCCATATCAGCTCTTAAAGCTATAACCTTTTTTCCTCTTCCCTCTCCATTTATTTCTGCACAAACACCAGTTTCTGCAACAGAATAAAAATCTATACCTTCTTTTTTTAAATATTCTTGTATTATCTTTGAAGTTCTATATTCTTCAAAGCCAAGTTCAGGATTTTCATGAATATCTCTTCTTATACTTATTAATTCATTTTTTATATTCATAGCTTCACTCATAAAATCTACCATACTTAATCCTCCCAAATAAAATTTCTTCTTTATACCTTTACATAGAAATTACCCATATATTAAATAGTATTTTAAAATGCTTAAAACTATGCTATAATACACTTAAATAATTATGGATTTTTTGTTTATAAAGGAGATTAATAATGGGACTTAAAGATAAAATGAATAAATATCTTCAAGATTCATACATGGAAAAGTATGGTGATAGAGTAGCTAGTGCTTCTGGAACAGTTGTTTCTGTTAAATTTACAGAAAAAAACTATATAATCATAAAAAAATTAATAGTTGATTTAGTTATTAAATCAGATACTTCTAGAGGTGTTGTTAAAGCAACTTACAAAAAGAACAGATGGTTTAAAAAACCAGAATTTATTCCAGTAAAAATAGGAAATAAAGTTATAGTAATGGGACTTAAAGGTATTAAAGGTCAAAAAGATGCTGATGTTATAGTTCTTCAAAATCTTCTTAACCTAACTACAAAGAAAGATTTAGCACCATTTGACCATTCACAACTAAAAAAAGCAAAACAACAAGCTACAAAAATGCAAAGAAGATAATAAAAGAGCCATATTCATTTTGAATAGGCTCTTTTATTGTTACTTAAATAAATGATTTTTAGCTTCATTAAAGGCTTCTTCTTTGTTATGTTCCTTTAATGCATTAAAAATATTTTTATGTTCTTTTATAACCTCATCTTTTTTATCATCATAAATTTTTGACTCATCTATATATTCTTCTATTAATGATGACACAGAAAAAACAATTGTTGAAAGAAGATGGTTTTTTGAAGCTTTTGCAATAGCATAGTGAAATTCTTTATCAAGCCTTGCACATTCTTTGCTATCTTCAGTCTTTGAAAGTTTTTCAATAATATTCTCTATTTTTTCAATTTCCTCATCTGTAATATTTTCTGCAGCTATTTTTGCTACTTCAGGCTCTATTATATTTCTAAGTTCTAAAATTTCATTATTATTACTTCCAAGAAGCATA
>ONGV01000107.1 GCA_900317445.1 uncultured Eubacteriales bacterium
ATGATGAGTAAACGTACAAAAGTTTTAGCAGCTGCAATGGCTACAATGATGATGGCTTCAGTATTTGTAGGCTGTGGAGACAATAATAACGATGGAGGTTCTTCAAATGGAGGTTCATCTTCAACTGAATATGCAAGCAAAATAGTTGTTTGGGACCACTTAACTGAAGATGAACATAACGCTTTAGCTCCAATAGTAGAACAATGGGGAAAAGATAATGGAGTAGAAATTACTTTCCAAAATGACCAAAACGATATGCAAGGTTACATGGATGCAGCTAAGAGTTCTTCAGGACCAGCTTTATACTTTGGTATTTCAGCAGATAACTTAGGAACTGGTCAAAAAGCAGGATACTTAGAAGAAGTTCCAGATGGAGTAATTGATGAATCTAAACTTTCAGAATCTTGTTTATCAGCTGGTAAGTGGGATGGAAAATACTATGCAGTTCCAATAGCTCAAGAATGTGTAGCTTTATTCTACAATACAGATAAATGTCCAGAAGTTCCAGCAACTATGGAAGACTTAGTTAAGAAAGCTAAGGATGAAAAGTTAGGATTTGAAT
This sequence comes from uncultured Eubacteriales bacterium, assembly GCA_900317445.1. Classification (GTDB taxonomy): domain Bacteria; phylum Bacillota; class Clostridia; order Clostridiales; family Clostridiaceae; genus Clostridium. The sequence goes on from ONGV01000107.1 coordinate 563, forward strand.
ATGATATAACTAACTTCTATATGTCTTACTGCATGTTATCAGCTCAAGGCGGATATGTATTTAAGAGCACTGATGATGGTTTAGACGTATCTGATATTGGATTAGGAAATGATGGTGCTGTTAAGGGACTTGAATTTATGAAGAGCTTAGTTGATGATGGATTAATGACAGCTGATATAAGTGGAGATAAAGCAAGAGATGACTTTAAGGCAGGAAATACTGCATTCTATATTTCAGGACCATGGGATGTTGCTGGAATGAAAGAAGCAGGTGTTAACTTTAAGGTTGCTGCTATCCCAACATTAGGTGGAAAGAACCCAAGCCCATTCTTAGGTGTACAAGCAGCATTTGTTAACTCTCAAGCAGGAGACAAAGAAAAGACTACTGCATGGGCATTACTTAAGTACTTAACATCTAATGATGAAGTTGCTAATATCTTATTAGAAAAAGGAAACAGAATTCCAGTTGCTAAGAGCGTTATAGAAAGCGATAGCTTCAAGGCTAATGAATTAATGGCAGGATTCGTTGAACAAGCAGAATTTGCTACTCCAACACCAAACGTAAAAGAAGTTTCTTATATGTGGGATCCAGGTGCTAACGGAATTAAGGCTGTTCTTCAAGGAAAATCAACTCCAAAAGATGCAGGAGCTAAGATTGTTCAAGATATGAAGGATCAAATGGAATAAGATTTTATATAAAGAAAAAAAGTAAGGAGGAGTTTTTCTCCTCCTTATTTTTCTGAAAAATACTTATAATATGTCTATTAATTATTGAAAGGGGACTTTTTTGCTATGGCAGTAGAAAATAAGAAAAATACACAGATTGCAATACCTTATTTATTACCAGCAGCTATTGCAATATTTATATTTACAGTACTACCAATATTATACACAATATTCATTTCATTTACAGACTATTGTGGTGATAACAGATTAAGTGGGGATTGGAAATTTATAGGAATAGATAACTTTTTACAAATATTTAATGGTAAATTCTCATCATCATTGTTTCCAGTGTTTGGATGGACAGTAATATTTGCTTTATTATCAACTGGAGGCTCATTCTTAGTTGGTCTTATAGCAGCATTACTTTTAAATAATGAAAATGTTAAAGAAAGAGCAATTTATAAAGCTATATTAATATTACCATGGGCACTTCCAGTAACAGTTGCTATACTTTCTTGGAAAGGTCTTTTACATGGTTCAGAAGGTGCTATAAATAATATACTAGTTTCATTAGGAATAATGTCAGATAGTAATAGAATTTTATGGTTAGAAGATCCATTCTTTGCAAGAATGTGGTTAATATTAATTAATATATGGCTTGGATTCCCTTACATGATGAATATTTGTATTGGATCTTTAGCATCAATTCCTAAAGATTATTATGAAGCTGCTGATGTTGATGGAGCAGGTAAGTTTGTTCAATTTATAAAGATTACATTACCATCATTAGCAAACACAGCTTATCCACTATTAATATCATCATTCTCATTTAACTTCAATAACTTCGGTTCAGCATACTTAGTTACTAATGGTAATCCAGCAGGTGAAAGTATATATGCTGGTAAAACAGATATCTTGGCATCAGTTATATACAAATTCGCAGTTAAGAAAGAATTATATGCAACAGGTGCAGCATTAGGAATTATAGTATTCGTAGTACTTGCATTAATATCTTATGCACAAATGAAGTTATCTGGACAATTTGAGGAGGTAAAGTAATATGCAGATGTCTAAAAATAATGATGTAAAATATGAACCATATGTAGATAGATTAACACCAGCACAAAAGACAAGTGCATGGTTATGTAGAATTGGATTATGGATATTGATGGTAATTGTATTATTCCCAATATTACTTGTATTAACAACTTCAGTTATAAAAGGTAACTCATTTACTACAAGTATCTTACCACACACATTTACCTTAGATAACTATAAAAAGGTATTTACAGAAATGGGATTCACAACTTGGGTATGGAATTCTCTTAAAGTTTGTACTACAATAGCAATAGTTCAATTATTACTAACAATTCCAGCAGGTTTCGCATTTTCTAAAATAAGATTTAAGGGAAGAAGTAAAGGATTAATGTTCTTATTAATACTTCAAATGTTCCCAACTTCAATGGCTTTACCAGCTATGTTA
>ONGV01000220.1 GCA_900317445.1 uncultured Eubacteriales bacterium
ACTTCTTTTGATTTCATAAAAAAATCACCTCCTACGACTAGATTAACTTAAGTGAGGTGATTTGTAAATAGTTTTTGTTAAATTTATTTAATGTATTTTATTTCTTTTAATTTATTTGCTTATTATATAAAAACTTTACTATAAATTCAAAATGTTTTAATAAAGATTTTCTTTACTAGGATTTTAAATTTATATATTAGGTATTTCTACATGACATATATATTCTACAGGTCCTACCATATAAACCATTTTATCTTTAAGAATCTCTATATCTAAAACTCCTCCTGGCATATGAACTTTAACTTTATTATCAACTAATCCAAGCTCATAAGCAACACTTGCTGCTGCACAACTACTACTTCCAGATGCTAAAGTATATCCTGCTCCACGCTCATAAATTTCTATTTTAATATTATTTCTATCAATAACTTCTAATAACTGCATATTTATTTTATTGGGAAATTCTTTATAATTTTCAACATAAGGTCCTAGACTTTCAGCTAAGTTTTTTGATATGTTTTTCATAGGAATAACACAATGAGGATTTCCTATTGAAACACAGGTTCCTTTATACTCTTTGCCTTTAAATTTAAAAGTTTCATTAATAACTTTACGTTTTTCTCCACTTACAGGAATTTCTTCACTTTCAAAAGTTACCTTTCCCATTGCTACCTTTATTTTTTCTCCAGCTTTATCTAAATATTCAACTTTAACATCTCCTCCTAATGTGGATAAAATAAAAGTTTTTTCTTTTACATATCCTTTATCTAAAAGATATTTTGAAAATATTCTAACTCCATTACCGCTTTTTTCAGCTTCACTTCCATCTGGATTAAATATTCTAACTTTTATTTTGTTATCTTTTAATATTGGTCCATATAATATTCCATCAGAACCTACTCCAAAATTTCTATTACATATTTTCTTTATCTTTTCTTCTGTTAATTTTATTGAATTTAAGTTTGGGTCTAGTACAAGATAGTCATTACCTAATCCATGATATTTTTCTAAAATACATTTTTCCATAATATATCCTCCTAATTATTAACATTTTCTTTAATCTTATTATAATATAATTTTTTGCAATTTATATTGAATATAATGCTTTAAATATTGCAAAAAATGCTTTATACTACTTATAATGAATTTATTTTATAAAATTGGAAATACTAAATTAAAGAAAGGAATTATTATGAATAACAAAATAGGCTTTTTAAGAGAAAACTTTAGATTATTTCATTTAATAGATAAAAGAAATTTAGAATTTAATCTTCACTATCATGATTTTAATAAGATAATTATATTTATTTCAGGAAATGTTACTTATCATATTGAAGGTAAATCTTATATTTTAAAACCTTGGGATATTCTTTTAATAAATAAGGGGGATGTGCATAAGCCTGTAATTGATTCTTCTTCCACTTATGAAAGAATTATTCTTTGGATTGATACAAATTTTATAGAAAAGCATATATATGATAATTGTAATTTAAATACTTGTTTTGAACTTTCAAAAGAAAAAAAATTTAGTTTAGTTAGATTAGATGAAAATTTAAAAACTAATCTTATATCTATAATTTCAAATTTAGAAAAATCTACTAAAGATAATAGCTTTGGAAATACAATTTTAAGTAACTCTTTCTTTTTTCAACTTTTAGTATATGTAAATAGAATATATATAGAAAATAAATATTTAACAGAAGAAAACTCCTGCAAGTATGATTCAACCATTGAAAAAATTATAAATTATATAAATGAAAATTTAAATAAAGATTTATCAATTGATACTTTATCATCAAAGTATTTTATAAGTAAATATTATCTTATGAGAAAGTTTAAAGAAGATACAGGAATGACTCTTCATAATTATATACTTCAAAAAAGACTTTTGTATGCAAGGGATTTAATACAAAATGGAACCCCTATTACAAAAGCCTCAATTGAATGTGGGTTTAATGATTATTCAAGTTTTTTAAGAGCATTTAAAAAGCATTTTAAATGTTCTCCAAAATATTTTACTTAAGCTTTAACAAATTTATCTTTGCCTTGTTTACATATAGGACATTTATAATCATCTGGTAATTCTTCAAATGGAATATCGCCATCATATATATATCCACATATACTACATATATACTTTCCTTCTTCAGCTTCCTGCTTTTCTTCTGGTATATAAGTTGGAGCTGCTTTAGGACTCTTTCCCTTTACAACATTATGATAATATGCATAAGTCATTGGAGTTTCATTTTTAAGAACATCTCCATCAATTACCTCTCCTAAAAAAATAGTGTGTGTAGAGGTTTCCATAGTATTTATAACCTTACATACAATGTATCCACAAGAATCACTTACAATTGGCATATCGCTTTTTATTTCATGCTTTATATCATCATATTTATTAACATCTCTTCCTGATTGAAAGCCAAAATTACCTATTATTTTAGGATCACTTTTTTCTGATAAAATTGAAATTGAAAATTTACCATTTTCTTTTATACATTTGTGAGTATAATTATCATGATTAATGCTAATTGCAATAGTTGCAGGAGAAGATGTTATTTGCATAGCACTATTTGCTGTACATCCTGTTAACCTTTTACCATCTAAAGTTGAAACTACATAAACACCATATGATAAATTTCTAAATACATTTTTATTCATAAAAAAACCTCCTTACTTTTATAAAAATTCTTATCTTTAAGTTTTCACTTTTAATATTTTTACCCTAATCACTAATTTAATTATACATTAATAATTAAATTATGTAAATTGAATTAATATAATTTTCTGAAAATTCTATTATGAACTTATGTTTTCTAATACTCATTTGTTTCTTTTTTAATATCAACTATCTCAGCATCTGTATTTTCTTCTATAAAGTCTATGATATTTTCTATTGTTGAATCTGCCATAGCATGAGTTCCACATACTCCACATATTCCTATTACTATAGTTTGATGCATATCTTGTTTTTCTGATTCTATAACAGATATGTTAAATTTATTCTTTAATTTTTGAACTATACTTTTTACAACCATTCTTTTTTCCTTTAAAGAATGAACCCAAGAAGCTCTTAATTTAACTCTCATTATAAATACCTTCATTTAAATCCTCCCTTTGCCATTATATAATAACTCTCCTTATTTTTGAGTTAATTATATACTACCATAAGTTTCATATAAAATAAAAAAATATACTTTTTATTATTAAGTTCCACAATAAGTCTTATATTTACATCCTTTATCATTAGAAACTTCTATGTAGTGCTTTTCATTTAAAGAATAATCATAAGGATTACTAAGAATATTTAAAAGCTTTTTAAGTAGGCTATAATCTCCTTTTTCTGCATATTCTAAAGCTTCCTCTACCCTTTCATTACGTGATATAACTCTAGGATTATTCTTTTTCATAAGTTTAATAGATTCTTTTTTGTTTTCATTTTGCCTTTTTAGTCTTTCCTCCCATAATTCATTCCATTTTTTAAATTCATCACTACTAAACATATCTGTTCCTTGAGTGTTTCCTAATGTGAAAGATGAAAAAGTATTTGTATAATCTGCTTTATATTTTTCCATAATATTTAAGAGAAGCTCAATTAAATTTTTATCCTCTTCTTCTTTATTGAACAGTCCAAGCTTTTTTCTCATTCCAGAATACCAATTTTCCTCATATAATTCATTAAAATTTAAAATTGACTTTTGTGCTAAATTTATAGCTTCTTCTTCATTATTACTTAATAAAGGAATAAGTGTTTCTGTAAATCTTGCAAGATTCCATGCTGCTATTTTAGGTTGATTTTCATAGGCATATCTACCATAAATGTCAATTGAACTAAATACTGTTTTAGGATTATAAATATCCATAAATGCACAAGGACCATAATCTATAGTTTCTCCACTTATTGACATATTATCAGTATTCATTACTCCATGAATAAAACCTACAAGTTGCCACTTTGAAATAAGCTCTGCTTGCTTTTTTACTACTTCATTAAGAAGAAATAAATAAGGATTTTCACTATATACTCCTTCTTTAAAATGTCTTTTTATAGTATAATCTGCTAAAGCTTTTAAATCTTTAGTAGAGCCCCATTGTGATACATATTCAAAAGTTCCTACCCTTATGTGACTTTTAGCTACTCTAGTTAATATAGCACCTTGAAGTTCTTTTTCACGCATTACTGTTTCTCCAGTTGTGATTACAGCTAAGCTTCTTGTTGTTGGAATTTTTAATGCATTCATTCCTTCACTTATAATATATTCTCTTAACATTGGACCTAAAGCTGCCTTTCCATCTCCGTCTCTAGAATATTTAGTTTTTCCTGAGCCTTTAAGCTGAATGTCAAACCTTTCACCTTTTTTATCTATAAATTCTCCTAAAAGTGTAGTTCTTCCATCACCTAACATTGTAAAATATCCAAATTGATGTCCTGCATATGCCTGTGAAATTGGAGTTGAATCTTCTAAAATTTTATTTCCTGAAAGTATTTCTATTCCTTCATAGCTTGTAAAAAATTTTGAATCCAATCCTAAGTCTTCTGCTAAAGAATGGTTAAATATTTGCAATTTAGGATTTAAAACATGACTTGGATTTTGTATTGAATAAAACATCTTTGGTAACTTAATATATGTATTTTCTAATTTAAGTTTTTCTTCTTTCATAAAATCACCTTTTTTTTCTTTTGTAATACTATAACTCTTATTTTTATATTATTTCCTAATTATAAGTTTTTTATTCATTCTTTTTTATTATTTAAGTTTACCTCTTACTCTTGGTTCAATTGCACTTTTTATCTTATACATTATATATTCTGAATTGGTTTTAGAAACAATTGTATTTATTAAAGAATTTTTTCCTTCTCCACTTACTAATGAAGTAATTCCTTCCATAATAAGCTTCATTCCAGGTTCTTCACTCCATTTTGTTAGAATTTCATCTTTATAAAAGAATATTTTTAAATATCTTATATTTGATGTTTCAATAAAAGAAAATCTTAGCTTTAATACTAAGGTTCCATCTTCATCTGTTGCAAACTCTCCATCACAGCCTACTATATAAAATTCTTCATTAATACTAATTTCTTTATATTTTGTTTTTTCAAAACCTATAGGAAGTATATAGCTTTCTTTTTTTTCATTTAGCATAATAACAAACTCATCATTATCCATAAAAAACTTGATTTCTGCCACTCCCTTTGAATAATTATTATGAAGTGCTTGTATAAATATAGGCAATAATCCTGCTGCTGAAAAGTCCATACTATAAGATTTTCCACTAATTTCTTTACATTCATCAGGAAGATTATTTTTATTTATAAGATTTTTTATCTTTTTAGGACAATACTTCTTCCACCCTTTATTATCAACTTTTATTCCTAAGCTATTTTCTACATTTAAAAGATTTTTATAAGCTTTATTATTTTTGGGTAAACTATCTTTAGGAGTAAAGTCCTTTGCAAAGTATTTTTCTATTAACTCCATAATTCTACAATGTTGAAAAAGTTCATTATTTCCTGCTGTAGTTACAATAACCATATTTATATCTGGAAATACTATAATATTTTGTCCAAGCATTCCATTAAATTGATAAGAGTCTTTTCTTGCTGAAATCCATACATGATATCCATAACCATATTTACCCATTTCTGAAGGTGTATCTATTTTTTTACTTGTCATATTTTCAATCCATTCTTTAGAAATAAGCTGTTTACCCTTCCATTTTCCCTTTTGCAAAAGAAGTTGTCCAAGCTTTGCCATATCCTCTGGAAGCATGTATAACCCCCAACCACCTTTTTCTATTCCCTTAGGACATTTTTCCCAATAAATTTTATTTATACCTAAAGGATTAAAAATTCTTTCCTTTAAAATATCAAAAACCCCTCTTCCAGTTACTTCCTTAATAATAGCTGAAAGCATGTAAGAATTCATGCTGTTATATAAAAATTTTGTCCCTGGCTCAAATTTCACATTAGATTCTAAAAAAGACTTAACCCAATCATTTTCAGTAACTGCACCTGTTTCATTAAAACTAACTCCTGCAGTCATTGA
>ONGV01000108.1 GCA_900317445.1 uncultured Eubacteriales bacterium
GAAGCTTTTGAAAATGGAGTTTTATATATAGAAAAACTTGCTTCAGCATCAGAAGTTGAATTTATTTCTTCAAAGAGTGAAGTTCCAGAAAATGCTGTATCTGTAGTAGTTAAGGGTGGAGAATTATTTATGCCACTTTTAGACTTAGTAGATAGAGAAAAAGAACTTGAAAGATTAAATAAAGAAGTTAAAAAGCTTAATGGTGAAATAGAAAGAATAGATAAAAAATTAAGCAATCAAGGCTTTGTAGCTAAGGCACCTCAAGCAGTTGTTGATGGAGAAAAAGCCAAGAGAGAAAAATATGCTGAAATGCTAAAAGCAGTAGAAGAAAGAATAGCAGCATTGAATTAAATCTTAACTTGGTTCAAAAATATTAGGACTCTTATATTATTCAGCTGTTCCGTCGACAGGCTCTTGCGTCACTGCTTCATAAAATAAGAGTCCTAATATTTTAATAAGCAAGATTAAGATTATAAAAATATAAATTAAAGATAATTGAGCTGTTGCATAAAGAAGTGTTGTTGAACTTTTTTGTGCAATAGCTTTTTTATTTTGTTCCATATGGGTTTTAATTTTCATAGTATAGAATAATTAATACTTTTAAAGAGGGTATTTCATGAAAATTGCTATAAGGGCGGGGCATAATTTTAGTGTGCCTGGGGCTTTTGGATTTATTGATGAGACTTGTGAAAATAGGAGAGTAAAAGATGAGGTAATAAGGTATTTAGAGGCATTGGATTATGAAGTTTTGGATGTTACTTCTAGTGATTATTATAATACAGTGGAATCTGATTTAGCTTATGGAGTAAATAGTGCAAATGAATGGAATGCAGACCTTTTTATTTCAATACATTTTAACAATGAAGTGAAGTTTTATAATGGAGAAATAGGTTGTGAAGTATGGGTTTATAATGTTTTTAAAGAGGCAGAAAATGTTGTGAATTCTCTTGGAAATTTAGGATTTAAAAATAGAGGATTGAAAATAAGACAGAACTTATATGAATTAAAACATACAAAGATGAAAGCCATGATTATTAATATATGCTTTGTAGAGGCTATTTTAGATGTTGATTTATATAATTCATTAGGTGCAAATTTAATAGGAAAGACAATAGCAGAAGGAATATATGGAGAAGAAGAGTTTACTAAAAATAAGTGTAAAGAAGAGAAAAATCAATGGGTGGAAATGATTCAAAATAAGATAAATTTAGAGGTAACAGGAATACTAAATAATGAAACATTAGGTGCTTGTCCTAAATTAGAGTATAAAGCAGAGGGGGATTTTATAGAAATAGTTCAAGAAATATTAAATTTTAAAGGATTTAATATAAAAAAGATAGATGGAATTTTAGGAGAAGAAACTAAAGAGGCTATTATAAAATTTCAAATAGTCCATGAGCTTAAGCCAGATGGAGTTGTTGGATATAACACATGGAAATATCTATTGAAGTAAAAGATAAGACTGCTATGTAAATGTTTTATATGGCAGTTTTATTTTATTTAAAGCTATTTGTATTTATTGTATAATATGTGTATAATAAAAAATTTCAATTAATATTAAGGGGGGATGACCTTGTTAGAAGTAAAAGACATAACAAAGAGATTTAAGAAGACTGAAGTAGTAAAGAATTTATCCTTTAATGTTGATGAAGGTGAAATAGTAGGACTTCTTGGAGAAAATGGAGCAGGTAAAACAACTACATTAAGAATGATTTCTACAATGCTTAAAGTAAGTGAAGGAGACATAATAGTAAATGGTTTTAGTGTTAAAAAGGATTCTGAAAAAGTAAGAAAAGAAATAGGAATTCTTTTTGGTGGAGATGTTGGTCTTTATGATAGATTAACTGGAAGAGAAAATATTAAATATTTTGCAAATCTTTATGGAATGACTGATAGACAAGCTGATAAAAGAATAGATATATTAGCTAAAGATTTTGGAATGGAAGATTATATTGATAAACCAGTAAATAAATTTTCAAGGGGAATGAAACAAAAGATTTCAATAGCCCGTTCAATAGTTCATAATCCATCAATTATGCTTTTTGATGAACCTTGTACTGGTCTTGATGTACGAGCTGCAAGGACAGTTCAAAGGTTTATTAGAAAGTGTCAAGGACAAGGAAAAACTATTTTATTTTCTAGCCATTCTATGTCTGAAGTTGAAAGGCTTTGTGATAGAGTAGTTATAATAAATAAAGGAAAGCTTCTTGAAAACTGTACAATTGAAGAATTAAAAGAAAAACATAATAGTAATGATTTAGAAGAGGTTTTTGTAAATCTTATAGGAGGTAACTAACAGTTACAAATAAATTATAAAAAGTTATAAATTGGTGTTGACTTTTATAATTTAGAAAATTGTTGACAGCCTCCC
>ONGV01000109.1 GCA_900317445.1 uncultured Eubacteriales bacterium
ATTTGTGCTTTATTACTTTGTTCTTTATCTCTAGTTCTTTTTAGCTGTGGTGAATCTACTCCAAAAGATACTGGCTCTACTTCAACTTCAAAAATTGAAAAAGATACAAGTACTGCTTCTAATGAAAAAAATACAAGTGATAATTCTAATAAAACAGATAAAAATACTGGTTCTAATAAAGATGATACAAATACTATTTCTAAATCTGAAAACAATACACAAGAGATAAACTCCAATGTATCAAAAAATGAAAGTGGTAGTTCTTCTAAGAAAGAAGTAGACCAAGAAATACGCTTATATGTATATGATGCTGTTTCAGGTGAATCAATGTATACTATGAAAAACATTACAATAGTTGATGGTGCTTTAGTGTCTGCTATAATAAATGCCTTAAAGGATGATTCTTCTAATAACTTCACAGCACTTAATTCTGAAATACAAGTAAAAAGTGCAAAATTTGAAAAGGATAAAGACCTATTAACTGTTGACTTTGGTGAAAAATTTTTAAATAACATGGATTTAGGAGGAGGCGTTGAAATGGGAATGCTTCAATCTGTAGTAAATTCTTTAGGCTACAACTTTGGAGTATCTAATGTATGTATAACTGTTAATGGAAAAGGATATTCTTCAGGACATATAAGCCATAAAGCAGATGAACCTTTTAAGGTTGACTACTCTAATTCTACTCCTATGAAATAAATTTTGTTTATTAAAATGGAGCTATTTCATAAAAAAAATGTTACAGCTCCATTTTTAAATTAATATGTTTGTCAATTATATAAAGTTAATTTTCTTAGGGTGTACGTACAAGAAAAAAATTTTAAAATTCATGTTCCCAATTTTCATTAAATTTAAAAACTTTAGCAGGTCTAAAAGGCTTTCCTTCTATTTTTTCTTCTGTCTCTACTATCATATCTCCCATTTTTCTTCTAAAGTTTAATATCTCTCTTCCCATAATTCCTTCATATACAAATTGTAATTCCTTTACTGTAAAAAGTCTTGGAAGAAGATTAAATACAATAGGAGTATATTCAAGTTTATTTCTTAATCTATCAATTCCTAAATCTAATATTTTATAGTGGTCAAAAGCAAGTTCTTCTGTACTTTCCTCTTCTAAAAATCTATAGCTTTTTGTAGTTTTTCTTATTAATGTTCTTTCTGTTTTTTCAATTATTTCATAATTTATTTTTATATCATCACAGCTTAAAGTTAAAATATATTTTTTTGTTATGTATTTATCATTAGCTTCTTTTTCCTTTAAAATTTTATCTACCCAAAACCATTTACTTTCTTTATTTTCAGCATTTTCTGAGTAAGTTATTGAATCCTTTGATATAAGAGCTAAATTTCCTACGCTTATAATTCTTGTTCTTGGGTCTCTTTTTACTTCTCCAAAGGTATAAAGCTGTTCTAAATATACATTTTCAATTCCTGTTTTTTCTTTAAGTTTTCTTAAAGCCCCCTCTTCTAAGCTTTCATCCATCTTTACAAAGCCACCAGGTATGGACCATTTATTTTTATAAGGATGGTCATCTCTTTTTATAAGTAAAACTTGAAGGCCTTTTTTAGGAACCTTTCTTGAGTTTTCTTCTTTTTTATCCTCTGTAGTAAAAATAAGTACATCATTTGTAACACTTGGTCTTTTAAATTCATTTACATTATAGTTTTTTAAAAATTCTTTTTCTTCATTATTATTCATTTTTTAACTTCCTTTAGATATTATCATTTTGACTTATATTATAATATAATCCTATAAAAAAAGAAAGTCTTAAAAATAAGAATATTTTTTATTTTTTTAGTCATACTATAACTAAAATAAATTTAAGGAAGTGAAAAAACAAATGGATAAATCAAAACCATATTTACCAAAAGAAAGGACTTGCTATCATCCTACAACTAAAGGTGTAAATAAATTTAATAAAGGTGAAGAGGTAAAACTTCCAAACCCAGCTAATGATGATATTGTAGTAAATAACATTGCATGGCAGGAATTTGACTACACAGAAACCATGGCAGATGATAAAACCCTTTAAAGCTTAAAAAAAGTGTGAATTATTGCCTAATTTAAAATAATAATTCACACTAAAAAAATTATAATTCTACTCTATCATATATTCCCTTTGCTAGTTGAATTATTATAAATGAAGCAAAGGCATTATAAATTATAAAAGCTAATTGAAGAGAATAATCTCCAAAAATTTTCAATACAAAGCCTAAAATAAGTCCTATTATAATTCCTGGAAGTATATATAAAAATAATGTTATCATCATAAATATTCCCTTAAGCATTTCACTTGAAACCCTATCAAAAAGCTTATAATTTAAAACTGCTCCATAGGTTGATACTGCTCCAAAGGAAGTATAGGCTAAAATAAATAACAAAATATCTATAATATTTTCTCTATTTATAATTCCAGAAGGAACAAAAAGTATTATTCCATTTACAAAATATTGTATTATAGTAGTTAATGTTGAATAAAATAATTTTTCTTCACTTCTTGCTGGAATAAGAAAAATAACCTGATTGTTAAAATCTGAAGCCCACTTTCCAGTATAGGTTGTTAAAAACATTAAATATACACTAAGGAAGAAAAGTCCAATTAAAGGCATATTAATATAAGCTGTAACTATTGATATTACAAAATATAATAAAGAAGATAAACCTAAAAAGTAAAAACCAGTTTTTCTATACTCTATTAAATGTCTAAAAAATATTGCCTTTCCATAGGTTGCTGAATATTTAAATTCCTTTGTTCTTCTTGCAAATAAAGGCTTTTTTTCTATTGTTAATTTATTAAGTTCATTTTTATCATATCCACTATTTTTATAACTTTGTACTGCCTCATTTTGCTCTGCTGATGGAAGAGCATCCTCATAAAAATCTAAATTTAAGTTATACAAAATAACTCCACAAACAATACTTACTATAAGTAAAAGTGCCATATATAAATATATACTATTACTTATTCCATTTAAAGCCTGCACTGTTATTTCTCTCATCCACCCTACTATAGGAACATAAAGCCAAAAATCTTTATTAAAAAATTCTACAGTATAGCTAAAAAACTTTCCATTACTATTTATATATATATTAAGAATTAACCCTATTATTAAAAGTAGTATTATTACCCTTAAAATTTTCACTGCTTTCTCTTTATACATATAAAATTTAGAAAATATTCCATACATAAGAAGAGATATAAAAGTCATTGTAATTAAAAATAATAAAAATCCAACAATAAAAAATGCCATTCCTGATTTTTGAAATTTAAAGTTACTATTTATATTAGGTATTTGATATATAATTACAATAGAAAAAACTAATATTGAAGATATTTCACGGATAAAGCCATATAATAAAATATTTTGTGGCTTTATTGGTGCTGTAAAAATAAGATTTACATCACTCATTGTATATTTAAAGGCTTTTCTACCAATTCCGCTATATAAATTATAAATAAGCATTATTAAAAAAATTAATGTAGTTCCTAAAATAAAATATTTAGGATTACTATATTTATAATCTATATTATCTTCATCAAAAGAAAAACTTAAACACATCATTACAATCATAAATATAAAAAACACTAAAGGAATAGCCTTAGATGGCTTATGTTTAAAGCTTTTTATATAATTTATGAATGTCCTTCTTGTAAGATATATAAAAGGTCTCATTATTTTTCCTCCCCTTCTGTAACTTTAAAGAAAATATCCTCTAAAGTTTCATCTGAGTCTTTAAGTTCACTTTCAAGTTCTTTTTTAGTTTTTGAAAGAACAATATTTCCCTTATCCATAATAACTAATCTGTCCCATAAGTCCTCAACAGAACTTAAAAGATGGGTACTTACAAGCATTGAAACCCCTTGAAGTTTAAGTTCAAGCATAATATCTTTAAGTTTTTTTATAGCCTTTGGGTCAAGACCTATCATAGGCTCATCAAAAAGTATAAGTTTAGGTCTTGTAATTAAAGCACAACATATACTTAATTTTTGTTGCATTCCTTTAGAAAGTTCTGAACCAAATTTTTCTGTTTTATCACTTAAATCAAAAATTTCAAAAAGCTCCTCTGCATAATCTTCATAATCATCTATACCATAAGCCCTTGCCATAAAATGAATATGTTCTTTTACTGTTAATAAAGGAAATAACCCAGGAAGCTCTGGTACATAGGAAAATAATTTCTTTCCTTCTATGGATTTATTAGAATACCCTCCTATTTTTATCTCACCTTTATACCTTAAAAGACCTGCTATAGACTTAATAGTTGTGGATTTTCCTGCTCCATTTGGTCCTGCTAATACTCCAATTTCTCCCTCTTCTATAAAAAGATTTAAATTCTTTACTGCATCAAATTTTTTATAAGACTTTGTTAAGTTAGTTATTTCAAGCACTTTTGTTTTTCCCCCTAAAATTCTCATTTACATAGTCATAAGTTTATTTCTATTATTTTACACTATTTTCCTTAAAAATCCTAGTTAATTTTTTGTAATTTTTAGAATTTAATCTTTAAAATTAAAAGCACAATTTATGAAATTTTTTCTTTTTCATGTTATAATTGATAAGAAAAACAATACCAAGGAGGAATTTTTTAAAGTGGACTTTGAATTTTCTAATAAATTAAATTACTTCCAAACAGGAATATTTAACATATTAAATGACAAAAAAAATAAACTTATAGCTGAAGGTAAAAAGGTTTATAACCTTTCTGTAGGAACTCCAGATTTTAAACCTTCAAAACATGTTATGAAAGCTTTATCTGAAGCTAGTTTAGATGCTGAAAATTGGAAATACTCTTTAGGGGACAACCCTAAACTTATAGAAGCTATGAAAAACTTTTATAAAAAAAGATTTAATGTAAACTTAGATGAAGATGAAATAATGTCTGTATATGGCTCTCAAGAAGGATTAACCCATATAGGCTTTTCTTTAATTAATAAAGGTGATGTGGTTTTAGTTCCTAATCCTGGATACCCTATATTTGAAATTGGCCCATTTCTTGCAGGAGCAGAAATTTATCATTATGAGCTTTTAGAAGAAAATAATTATCTTCCTAAATTAAATGAAATTCCAGAAGATATTTTAAAATCTGCAAAATTTATGGTAGTTTCTTACCCATTAAACCCTGTGTGTGCTATTGCACCATCTGAATTTTATGATGAACTTATTTCCTTTGCAAAGAAAAATAATATAATAATAATTCATGATAATGCATATTCTGACATTATATATGATGGAAATATTGGTGGCTCTTTCTTAAGCCATGAGGGAGCAAAGGAAGTTGGAGTTGAGTTTTATTCTCTTTCTAAATCCTATAATGTAACAGGTTCAAGAGTGTCATTTGTTTTAGGAAATAAAGAGATAATAAGCCATTTTAAAGTGCTTCGTTCCCAAATTGACTATGGAATATTTACTCCAATACAAATTGCTGCAATAGCTGCACTTACAGGTCCTCAAGATAGTGTTAAAAAACAATGTGAAGAATATGAAAAAAGAAGAAATGCACTATGTAGAGGACTTACAAAAATAGGATGGAATGTTCCAGATAGCAAAGGAACAATGTTTGCTTGGGCACCTATTCCAGAAAAATTTACAAACTCCAATGATTTTTGCATGGAACTTATGGAGAAAACTGGAGTTATTTGCACCCCAGGAAGTGCCTTTGGCTCTTTAGGAGAAGGCTATGTAAGATTTGCTTTAGTTTTGCCAGTTGAAGAGATAAATGAAGCAGTTAATAGAATTAAAGAAAGTGGCATATTAGAATAATTCATATAATTTTAATAAATTAAATTATTAAATTCAATGAGAAAAAGCTAATGAAATATCTTGTTAAATTTTTGCCTTAAAATAAAAATATGTTATAATACTATACAAAACTAAATTAATTTAAGGAGAAACTAATATGAAGAAAAAATTTGATATTTCAAATCTTTTATCACCACTTATACTACTTATAGTTTTGTCACTAGCAATTATGTTTATACCTCAATATGTAATATACATACTTCCTTTAATATTAGTATATTTTCTATATACTAGAAGATATCTTGTTTATGCCTTTCAAGGAAGTAAGGCTTATAATATGAAAAACTTTACCTATGCCCTTGAAAGATATAGAAGAAGTATTAAGGTTTCAGGTTGTAAAGGTGCTATTGTAACAAGTTATCTTATTGTTGAAATAAAATATGGAAAGCCTAGTTTAGCTTTAGATTATATAAATAAGAATATGAATAATAAAAAGTTAGATGAAGCTACAAAATATAGTATGTCTGTATCAAAGGCTATAGCCCTTTGGAAGGAAAATATGGCTCTTGATAGTTTAAATTTACTTAAAGATTTACTTAAAACTTCTGAAAACACCTATGCTTATGAAACATTAACAACTTTATTAATTATGAATAAAAATTATGATGAAGCTTTAGAATATATAAGAAAAGGTCTTGATTATAATAAAGATAGTAATGTTCTTCTTTCAAATGAAGCTGAAGTATATTATAAATTAGGAAACTTCCAAAAATCAGAAGATTTATTTAAACCATTAATAGAAAATAAGGTGAATTTTGCTGAACCTTACTACTATACAGGACTTTTAGCAAGGGAAAGAGGGGAAAGAAAAAAGGCTATTGAACTTTTAGAAAAGGTTGTAGATTGTAATGATTCTTTACTTACTACTGTTTCTAAAGAAGATGCACAAGAAATATTAGGTGCATTATATGATGAAGAAGCTAAATAGTTATATTTTAGGCAAATAATTAATATAAAAATTTTACTTTCTACAATAAAAAAAGGTTGTCCTATTAAAGTAAAGATTTTTTATTTAATCTTTCTTTATTGGACAACCCTTTTTTATTATTAATTTTTATTTATCTTCTTTTTCTAGCGAAACTTTTTTTGAATCTTTTAAAACATCTGCAATAGCTGCTATGTTTCCAAGAGATGATAAAGTTTCATTTGGAAGTATAAGCTTGTTAGCTGGGTTATTAGCCATTTCTTTAAGAGCTTCAACTTGCTTTAATGCAATAACTCTTTCATCTGTTCCAGATTCTATAATAGCTGTATTAACCTTTTTAATAGCTTCAGCTTCTGCAATTGCTATTGCTTCTATAGCCTTAGCTTTACCTTCTGCTTCAAGTAATTGAGATTCTCTTAAACCTTCTGCTCTTCTTATTTGAGCTTCTTTTTGAGCTTCAGCTTCTAAGATTTTAGCTTGCTTTTCACCTTCAGCTTTTTCAACTTGTGATTGTCTTTGACCTTCAGCTGTAAGAATCATAGCTCTCTTATCTCTTTCTGCCTTCATTTGTTTTTCCATTGCTTGTTGAATTTCAGCTGGTGGAACTATGTTTTTAATTTCTACTGATAATATTTTTATACCATAAGCATCTGTAACTTCATCAATAATACTTAAAAGGTCTTGGTTTATTTTATCTCTTCCTGATAATACTTCATCTAATGTCATGTTACCAATTATGTTTCTCATATTTGTTGTAGATGAATATACAATACCTGATCTAAAATCCTCAATGTTATATACAGCATCTCTTGCATTTAAAAGTTTATAGAATATAACATTATCAACTGAAATTTTAACATTATCCTTAGTAATAACTGATTGTGGTGGTACATCTAAAATTTGTTGCTTTGTAGATACCTTTTTTCTTACATAATCAACAAAAGGAATTATAAGATGCCATCCTGGTTCTAATACCTTATAAAATTGCCCAAATCTTTCTACTACATATAAATATCCAGTGTTTACTATCTTAATTGATGATAAAACAACTACAAGTATTATAAATAGTATTACCCCTAAAATAATTAATCCTGTCATTTTTTATTCCTCCATTACTACTTTTATTATTAATTTATTACCATCAATTCCAGTCACCTGAAATTTTTGACCTTTTAATATTTTTTTACCTACATTTTCAGTGGTCCAATAATTACCACCTACTTTTACTTTTCCTGTTTCTTCAATATCCTTTTCTGCTGTAAAAGTTTTTCCAATATAAGTTTCTTCCATAAGTGGAGTGTGCTTAACAGATTTTTTAACTGCATTTTTTGTTAAAGGATATCCAATGGCTATTGCAATTAAACTTACTACTGTAAATGCTATAAATTGTATTGCAAATTTAACATTCATTAAGCTTAGTACTATTGAAACTACTGCTCCAATTCCAAACCAACAAAAAACAAATGCACTAGTTAAGATATCAATTGCAACAAAGAATATTGCTACTATTAACCAAAATATAGCTGTTCCCATATTGCTTCCCCCTTGTTTATTTATTTGTAGTATTTTTTTGAATTTTCTTTATTATACCACATATTAGAAAAATTATACATTGTTTTTTTACTATATACAGATTATTTAACTTATCTTTTATTTATAACAAAAATTCATATATATTTTTCATGTTTTTATAATACACTATTTTAAATCTTATTTCAAGTTTATTTTAATCTTAAAATATAGTATTTTTTATCTTTTAATCATGTTTTCTCTTCTATTTGCTTTTTTTATATAGTTTTCTTTCTCTTTTATTTCTTTTCATTGATTTTCTAATTTTTTAAAAGTACAATATAGAAGTCAAATTATTTTTATTAGGAGTTGATAATTTTATGGACTTTATAAAAGTAGCAGCTGCTTGTCCTATAACAAGAGTTGGAGATACTGATTTTAATAAAAAAGAAATTTTATCATGTATAAAAGAAGCAAATATGGTTAATACTAAAGTTATAGTGTTTCCTGAGCTTTCTATTTCTTCATATACCTGTGGTGATTTATTTTTACATAACACCCTACTTACAAACTCAATTAATGCAATTGAACATATATTAAAAGAAACAAAAAATATAGATATGCTTATAACAATAGGAGCTCCTCTTCTATATCATAATGCTCTATATAACTGTGGCTATGTTTTATACAAAGGAAAAATTTTAGGAATAGTTCCTAAAAGCTATATTCCAAACTACAGCGAATTTTATGAAAAACGTTGGTTTACTGAAGGGCTTAACATTACAAGTAAAACTGTAGATTTTTCTTTCCAAAAAGATGTGCCTTTTGGAACTAATCTTCTATTTTCTTGTGATGATTTTACCTTTGGAATTGAAATATGTGAAGACCTTTGGGTAACAATTCCACCAAGTTCTTATTTAGCCTTAATGGGGGCTAATATAATAGGAAATCTTTCAGCTTCAAATGAACTTGTAAGTAAAGCTGACTATAGAAGAGCTTTAGTTCAAAATCAAAGTGCTCGTTCTATCTGTGGATATATATACTCCTCTGCAGGAGTTTATGAATCCTCTACAGACCTTTTATTTAGTGGGCACCTTCTTATAACTGAAAATGGAACTACCCTTTGTGAAAATGAAAGATTCCAAAGAGAAAATCAAGTAATTTACTCTATTATAGATTTATTTAAACTAAAAGCTGAAAGATTAAAAAATTTAAGCTTTAGAGATTCATCAAAAATACTTTTTAAAGAACCTGAAATAATTAATTTTTCCTATGATGATACTACTATTTTAAACTTTAACCGTTATATTGATAAACATCCTTTTGTACCTTCAAATAAATCCTTAAGAAATGAACGCTGCAAAGAAATATTTAATATACAATCTTCAGCCCTTGCAAAAAGATTTGAACATACAAAATCACAAAAAGCTGTTGTAGGAATTTCAGGAGGCCTTGATTCAACTTTAGCCTTACTTGTTATAGTAAAAACCTTTAAGTTATTAAACCTTCCTATGAAAAATATAATAACTATAACAATGCCTGGCTTTGGTACAACAGATAGAACATATAATAATGCAGTAACTTTATGTAAAGAACTTGGCTGTGATTTTAGAGAGGTAAATATAGTAAAAGCTGCTCTTCAACACTTTGAAGATATAGGTCATGATGCTAAAATTCATGATGTTACTTATGAAAATGTTCAAGCAAGAGAAAGAACTCAAATCCTTATGGATGTAGCTAATAAAGAAGGTGGCCTTTTAATAGGTACAGGAGATTTATCTGAACTTGCTTTAGGATGGTGTACATATAATGGAGACCATATGTCAATGTACTCTGTAAATCCATCTATTCCAAAAACCTTAGTAAGATATTTAGTAAAATATGTAGCAGAAAATGAATCTACTCCTATTGCTTCTAAAACATTACTAGACATTTTAGATACACCTGTAAGTCCTGAACTTTTACCAAAGGATGCAAAAGGTAATATTGCTCAAAAAACAGAAGATATTGTAGGGCCTTACGAACTTCATGATTTCTTCTTATATCACTTTATAAAACATGGTTCTTCTAAAGAAAGAATTTTCTTCCTTGCAAAAGAAGCCTTTAAAGATGATTATAGTGAAGAGGAAATTAAAAAATGGCTTGATAAATTTATGTGGAGATTTTTTACTCAACAATTTAAAAGAAGTGCTCTTCCTGATGG
>ONGV01000110.1 GCA_900317445.1 uncultured Eubacteriales bacterium
ATATAATTATTTCTACAACTTCACCCACAGTTTTGCAGCAACATTTAATGTGAAATAAAAAAATTTTAGCAAACACAAAAAAGTCAGGTTATAAGTAAATAACAGTACTTAACTCTATCTCTAAGTCAATACTTTATAATAAAAAAATAACCTTAGATATATTTTCATACCTAAGGCTACTCTTTAGCTTTTATAAATTAAGCTTCTTTTTTCTTTTTAGCTATACTAATTACAACTGCTAATGAACCTATCATTAATAATGCAATTCCTGCTACTTTATTATTATCTCCTGTTTTTGTAGTTGTTGTATTGCTTGATGTATTAGAATTTGAAGATCCATTATTACTATTGTTGCTACTATTATTGTTGCTACTATTATTGTTACTACTATTGTTTATTTGATTGTTATCTTTGTTTAGTTTATTGTTATTTTCATTTGGATTATTATTGTCTTCGTTTGGTTTGTTGTTATCTTCAGTTGGTTTATTATTGTCTTCGTTTGGCTTGTTATTATCTTCAGTTGGTTTATTATTTTCTTCTGATTTATTTTTAACAACACCATCAACAGTTATATCAATATTTTCTGTTACATTTTCTATTGTATATACTCCGTCAACTGGAGAAATTTCATTTCCATTAGCCTTTACTATTACTGAAGAATTATTATACTCATCATCTAATTGAACTGTAAATTTAAATTCTCCACCTTTAGCAACTGGTGAATATGAATCTTCTGTTTCTTTAACTGTTGCTCCTTCAACTTCTGGAAGGTTAACTTTAAATGTTTCTCTCTTGATTGTAAGAGTATCATAAAGATATGGTTCAATAGTTATTTCATCTGAGTCTGTATCATATTTTGACATATAAGAATTAAATTTAATTTCATCATTAGATACTTCAAATATTGTATAAGATTGTTGTCCTTGCTTTTCATCCTTAGCTGAATCTACATCTAAGAATTCATAATTTGGTGTAAGTAAATCTCCTTCTGAAACAGTATAATCTTTAGTAACATACCATTTATATCCTCCAGCATGTCCACCTACCATATATAATGGTATATTGTCAGTACTGTTATATGAACCATCTTCATTTTTTTGTAAGTTAGCATTTTCACCTTTAGCTGTAACAAATCCTCTTGAATATACATGGTCATGTCCTTGTAATACTACATCAACATCTAATGATGATAAAACTGGAGACCAATATTTTCTTGCATCAATAACATCATTATCAACAATATGTGATGCTCCTGTGTAGATTGATTTGTGGAAACATACTATTGTCCATTGTCCTGCTTTTTTAGCTTTATTAACTTCTTTTTCTAAGAAAGCTTTTTGATTTTCACGAGATTCTTCATCTGTTTTAGCTGTTTCAAGATTTAAAACAATAAACTTAACTGGACCATAATCAAATGAATAAACTGCATCTCCAACTTCTCCTGGTGCAGTAATATGTGAAGTGAAATTTGAAAGGTCATGATTTCCTTGTGTTGCCGCAATTAAGTTATTTCCAAACATTGTTTTTCCTGCTTGTGGGAATGCTCCTGCATTTTCAAATAAAGCATCCCATTGATTTTCTGCCATTGAATTATCAGTAAAGTCTCCTGCTATATAAACAAATCCTAAATCATCAATTTGATTTAAATAGTTAAAAGTTGAACCAAGAGCTTTTGCATCAGTTTCCTTTTTTACTTGTGGGTCTGCTAAATAAGCAAACTTTATAGTTTCTTTGCTTCCTTCTTTAGGAGAAGTTTTAAATGTTCCTTTATAAGCATATTCCCCTTCTCCAATTGTGTATTCATATTTTGTTTCTGGTTCTAAACCTGTTAACTTAACTGAATAATGGTATTTCTCAGACATAAATGAATATGCTCCATCACCTTCAAATGATATTTTATCTGATGAACCAACTTTATTTATTGTTACCTTATGGTCTATCTTAACTAAAGTAGCAAAAGAAATATTAACACTATCTAAGGTTTCTCCAATATGTGCATTTACTTGTTTTGGCTCTTTTTTACTTTCATCGCCATCAAATTCTGGTTCTTTAGGAATTGAACCATCATCATTTTTTCTTAATACAGCAACTTTTCCGCCTTCTTTTTGAAGTGCTATATATTCTCCATTATCTGCTACATCATTAATATCTTGAGATTGTTCTCCAGCATTATTATTAAATATAATATTTTCTGCACCCTTAGCTATTTGTATAGTATAAAGATTATCAGTACCTTCTACTAATTCCATTTTTTCTCCTGGCCAATCTGCTCCTGCAGGTCCACCATAATGGTATAAATAAACCTCATTCCATTGTGTAAAAGAATTATCATATAAAATTGTAATTTTTTCTACAACTTCTTCATCTGGATTAGGAATGCTTCCATCTTCATTCTTTTTTACTGCTCTGATTTTTCCACCTTTTTCATCATAGCCAATATATTCACCTTCACCATCTAGGATTATATCAGTAGTTTGTATTCCTGCACCATTATGGAATAAGATGCTTGTAGTATCTGAAGGCAAAGTAATAGAAAAACAATTTTCTTTTCCTTCTACAGGCTCCATATCAACACCAGGCCAATTACTTGCAGACTTTCCTCCCCAATAATGAATTTTTACATTTTCCCAATTTGTTTTGCTGTTATCAAATAGTATTTTTATTCCACTTTCTTCAGTTCCTTCTGCAAATACGCTAGTTGGAAGTAAAGTAATAGAAAAACATACAAGTAGTAAACAGAAAACAAAGGCTTTTAACATTTTACTTACTCTTTTTTCCATGAGAATTCCTCCATTTAATATTTATTTTACTTAAGCCTATTTAAGGTTATCTCATTATTGTAAAATTAATATTAATATGAAGTAAAATTTTTTTTAATTTAAAAATTAGGTAATATTTTTCTTACATATTTCTATAACTTCATCATATGTAACTAAATTATTAAATATTCCCCTTGAAATTTTATTTGCAGATGTTGTATAAAATTGGTTTTCTCCAAAGAACTTTTTTGGAGTATTGCTACAAATAATAGTCCCTTGAAAAAACATTCCACAAGTATCACTATATTCTGCTGCAAATTCAATATCGTGGGTAACCATTATAATAGTAATTCCTTTTTTCTGAAGCTTTTTTAATAATTGTCCAAGCTTTCTCTTATAATAATTATCAAGTCCCTTTGTAGGTTCATCTAAAAGTAATATAGATGGATTTAATAACAAAATCTTTGCAAGGGCTGTTTTTTGTTGTTCTCCCCCACTTAAATCATATGGATGTTTTAAAAGTAAGTCTTCTATTTCTAATTCTCTTGCAATAGCTTTTACCCTTTCTTCTTTTTCATCCTTTTTTATTTTTAAGTAAACTAACATTTCAATTAAATCTTCTTTTACAGTTTTCTTTACAAAAATACTTTGAGGATTTTGAGGGAGCACTCCTAAGTTATTGTCAAATAGTTCTTTATATGAATATTTATTTATATCCTTTCCTCTTAATATCACTTTTCCTCTATAAGGCTTATTTAATGTGCTCATAAGAGAAAGTGCTGTTGTTTTTCCACTTCCATTTCCACCAACAATAGAGTAAAATTCTCCTTTATGCACTTTTAAATTTAAGTCTTTTATAATATCTTCTCCTTGTTTTTCATATTTAAAATATAAGCCTTTTAACTCTAATATTATTTCTTCATTAATATTATGTTCTTTTTCTATTGCTTTATATTTAACTTCTTTGTTCTTAAATAATTTTTCAAGCCACTCTTTGCCTTCTCTTATTGTTATAGGACATTCCCCTTTATCATCTAATTCCATATGAAGTCTTACTGATGTTGGAAGTCCTAAATACATTGCATTATTTTTTATACATTTACCAATATTTCTTGGAGTGTTATTTCCTATTATTTTTCCATCTTCCATAACAATAACTTTATCTGCCATAGGAAAGACTTCTTCTAATCTATGCTCACTTATAATTATTGTTATTCCAAAATCTAAATTTATTTTTTTAATAGTTTCTAAAAATTCTGAAGCTGCTATAGGGTCAAGCTGTGAGGTAGGCTCATCTAAAAGAAGAACTTTTGGATTCATTGCCATTATTGAAGCTAAATTTAAAAGTTGTTTTTGCCCTCCTGAAAGCTCAGTTACATTTTTATAAAACCATTTTTCAATTCCAAAATAGCTTGCCATTTCACAAACTCTTACTCTTATAACTTCATTATCATATCCTAAACTTTCAAGTCCAAAAGCTAATTCATGCCATACCTTATCTGTAACAATTTGATTATCAGGATTTTGAAATACATAACCTATTTTTGAAGCTTCACTTCTTAAATCAAGATTTTTTATTAATTGATTTTTATAAAAAACATCTCCTTCTAAAATTCCATGTGGGGTAAGTGATGGCTTTAATTGTTTTATCAAAGTTGTTTTTCCACATCCTGATTTTCCACATAATACAACAAATTCTCCTGAATTTATATTTAAATTTATATTATCTAATACTCTTTTCTCATTATTTAATGGATATGTAAAGCTTAAATTTTCTATTTTAAAAATTTCCATATACCCTCCTTTTATGGCTCAATAAATCCATATTTTATTTTTATTCTATCTAATTTTTCTATCATAGGTTGTGATAGTATAAATAAAAAAAACACAGTAGCTATTGAATGTACTAAGTCAAAAGGAATTCCTGAAATATATGTAGCTATAAGCCCTTTAATTGTAAATTTTGAACTAAACATAAGAAGAGAACCTATATTTATAATTCCTCCATAAATAAAGAAAGTAGATAAACCTCCAAAAATACATAAAGGAATTTTTTTCTTTTTAAGCTTTCCTTTTTGAAATAAAACCCCAGCTAAAAATCCTATTATTCCAAAACAAAACATCTGCCAAGGTGTCCAAGGTCCTTGTCCAAAAAAGAAATTTGAAACAAATCCTGTCATTGCACCAACTAAAAAACCAACTTCTCCCCCAAAGCAAACTCCTGAAATAATTACTATTGCAACTACTGGTTTAAATTGTGGTAACATAAAAAATGCACCCCTTCCTGCAACTCCAATAGCTGATAATACTGCAATTATTATAAGCTCTCTTACTTTGGGTTTTCTGTTTTCAAATACCATAAAGAAAGGAATCATTGTATAAATTATTATAAGAAGGCTTATGACATAATATTTTCTATCATTAAGAAAAAATATGCCAAATAAAATTGTAAGAGGAATTACAATTAAAATTAACAAACCTGAAACTTTTGTTCTTTTACTTATTTTATTTTTATTTGAATCATTTTCCAAAATTCACACTCCCCTTTCTTACTTATTAATTCTTTTCCATCTTATTTCATCTATCACAGTCAAAATAATAGGCATAACACAAAATAAAAAATAACTTATGTCAACAATAATAGTAAATATAGTATTTCTTGCAATTTTTATTCTTGGAAAGTACCTTATTCTATTTACTTTCATCAAAACGCCAATTATAACAATTAAAGATAAAACTATCATCAAAAATAAAACTATTTTATCTCTTTTACTAAATTTAAAATTTGAAAAGCTTGTTCTTCCTTTTAAGCCATATCCTCTAGCCTTCATTGAATCTGCTGTTTCTATTGCGTTTTCTAATGCCCAAGTAACCATTATTGAAAGTATTTTTATTCCATTTCTAGCACGCCTTATAATATTTCCTTTTGTAACATCTCTTCCTATAGCCTTTTGAGCATTTGATATTACCTTTATTTGTGCCTTATATTTTGGCACAAATCTTAAAACCATAGAAAATATAAGGGAAAGTGAAGGAATTATTCTTCCCCATAAATATATAAACTTATCTGAAGTCATAATTTCGTTATAGCAAGAAAACCATACTATAACGCTTATAAACATAGTAGCTGCAACTATTCCATATACTATAGATTCTAAAGTTATTGGATTACCTCCCTTTAAGTAAAATAAAATAGTAACCCCTTCATGATTAAAAGCTGGATTTATAAGGGCTGTTATTAGCATTAAAGGAAGCATATACAAAATATTAAACTTTAATGCTCTCCTTCCTTTTAAAACTACTGAATAAATAAAAGCAGATGTTAATGATATAATTAAAAATATGGGATGCATAAAAAACATACTACATACAATTACAAATGAAAAATAATAAAAGTTAACAAGTGGATGATAGTTTTCAAAAGAATTTATCATTTTTCTTCATCACCTAACCATTCACAACCTACATCTCTTCCTAAATCACAGGTATATACCCATTCAATAACATCTCCATCATTTAAAAGGTATCTACTACATCCATAATTAGGAAACCATCCATTAACTTTATACATCCAACCTGATAATTCTCCTCCATCAAATTCATATAAATTATTAATTCCCTCAATATAATTACTGTTATAAATTGGTGTCATAGAATATTCCATATGAATATTATTTTTCTGAACTTCTCTTAAAAGGACATCAAATACAAATTCTCCTTCATAAAATTCTACAGTTTGCTTTTTATAAATAACTCCATCTTGAGGTATCATTCCAGCTTTTCCATTTGATTTTGCTACTTCATAATTCTCAGGCTTTAAAAGTGTGTCACATCTTATAGACAAAGTACAATGTCTTACTTTACTCTTATCTGCAGTAACGTCTTGCCATTCTACTGGTTCTTGCTTTCCTTCTGGTACTGGGTCTGTATTATATTTATCTTTTTCTTTTCTCTCTCCTGTAGAAATCTTTGCTTTAGGCGTTGATTTTCCTTCATTATTTGATACATTTTGCTCTGTAAGATAATTATTTTCTGTTTCTTGTAAACTATTTTCATCACTTGTGGCATTATTATCATTTTGATTATTATTTAAGTTTGGAGTTTTAGTTTCTTCATTATTTTTATTTTCTTTCCCTACAATAAAAAACTTTCCTATGTTATCTGTGACTGTGAAGGTAAATGTAGTTTTTTCATTGCTTTCAACTGATGAACCACAAACCACATCATATTTTTTTGTTTCTTCATTATATTTATATATATCTGCACTTTCTACATTAATCTTCTCATTATAAGTTATTGAAATAGTTGGACTTTCTTTAATAGCTTTTTTCTCTTTAAAAGAAAATTCTTTTATAAAATCTCCTTTTGTTTCATCTTTTACTTTATCTAAATTTTTATCATTAAATTCTAATAATAAATTAATGTCTCTAGGCTTAGTTATTGAACTTCCTAAAAACAACCACTGATAGCTTATATCTTCACTTTCCCCATTAAACATAAGCATATCATCGTCAAAAATTAAATCTTCAAATACAGAAGCTTTCACTACTCCATCTTTTGGTATATCTATATTTCTAGAAGAATCTACACTTCCACAGGAAATACATAAAAAACTAAATATACATATTATTAATGATAATATTCCTTTTTTTAATTTCATGGTAACCTCCTCTTATTTTACTTTACTGCTATTTTACAGTTCTTAACTCTTAAAGTTTTCATATTCATAGCAAGAGAGGTCTTTTTTTTATCTCCATTAACTGTTGCAAATACTGCATCTTGAAATGTTATATTATAAACATCTCCCTTTTGTGCACTACTTCTTAGTTTAAATCCTAACCTTAAAACTATGTTTTTATTCTTTTTATCAAATCCATCACTACAATATGCATATTTACCTGCAGTTGTATCTAAATACATTGCATTTATCTCTCCATTTAAATTTGCCCTATCTACATTGCAACTCCAATTTGGAATAGATAAATTATTTCCATCTGCACTTTTATCTCCATATGTCATCATTGTTCCTTCTTTTACTCCAGTAAATTTAAGCTTATTTTTATCAAAGGTAAGTGATATGCTAGCTGCTGGGTAAATGTTTGAAGGAAGGTCTGATAATTTTATATCTACTGTAAACTCATCATAATTAGAAGCTTTTAATGGTGCTGGAGGCATTAAAGTAAGTGTTGGAGTATTTAAAACTTTTCTAAAAATCAGGAATCCAATAATTGCTAATATTATAAGTATTATAATTACTAAACTTATTAATATTTTTTTCTTTTTTGAAGTATTTTTTTTCATTGAAATATTTTCCTCAATATTTGAAGTATTTTCTTGCATAAAAAATTCCTCCTAATTTAATAATAAGCTGCCACAGTTTTATTTGTAGCAGCCCAAATTTATAATTATTTACTTAAAACTTTATATTCACTTCCATTTACATAGTATTCCATTATTCCCAATGCATCATAAGTATTAATTCTTGAATCTCCTGTAACATTCATTCTTACTATATCTAATCCTTCTGGTGCATCACTTTTACGTAGCCATGCTGATAATGTATTTAAAGCATCTTGTGCATTAATAGTTTCATCATTATTAACATCACCGAAGCTTACTGTACTTGGAGTTAATGA
Source organism: uncultured Eubacteriales bacterium (assembly GCA_900317445.1). Taxonomy (GTDB): domain Bacteria; phylum Bacillota; class Clostridia; order Clostridiales; family Clostridiaceae; genus Clostridium. The sequence continues at coordinate 8,396 of ONGV01000110.1, forward strand.
GTCATCAATCAAATAATTATTTATATCATTAAAATCATCTAATGGAATTGTTAAATCTACTAAAGCAACATAGGTTTTAACTCCTTTTTTAGTTGTAAATTCTTCTGAATAGCTCATTGTTGTATTATTGAAAATTATATTTGGAGTGTTTTCAAGGTTAATAAATTCTACTGCTACAACCTTTTTATCTCCTGAAATTAAATCTATTCCATCTCCACTATATAATACTCTTGCAGAAGCTTTTACGCTCTTTCCAACAACTGTTGAAGCACTTGTTACACCATAAGAATAAGTTTTGCTTTCATCTGAGCTTTGCTTTAATTCAAAACTTTCTACATTAAAATCAAGCTTTTGTTCTTCACTAAACTCTTTTGTGATTTTTGCAGTAATTGTTAATAATTCTGCTGGGAATTCATTAGAAACACAATTTATATTTTCTAAAGATGTATTTGAATATACAAGTCTAAGCTTATTATCTTGAACTCCAAAATCACAAAGACCACCAGTTATATTATTGCTATTTGCTTTAACTAACTTTATTTCTATACCTTCTGGAATATCTATAACTCCATCTAAAAGCTTATAATCTCCTTCTGGATAGCTTCCCACTCTTACATTTATATTAAATTTTGAGCCTACATTTCCACTTATTTTTTCTGGAAGGTCTAAAATTACCTTTCCTGTAATGTCTTCTTTTTGAGAATCTTCAACATCTGTCATATTATATAAAGATGTCTTTTTATTTACAAATCTATCATAGGCAACTATTGCATACATACCTTGGTCTGTTGCCATAGCATCTCTATCTGCTGATAAAATATGCTTAAATCCTCCACCTTCTACATAGAAATTCATAAGTGCAGAAATTGTCCAATTTCCATTTTTAATAAATCTACTATCTTTTGCAGGGTCTATGCCAAGTGAAGTTAATGCTGTAATTACTTGAGCAATACTTTCACTGTTTACTGAACCCCAGCTTGAATATCCACCATCTTCATTTTGAATACCAGAAAGCTTATCTAAAGCTCTATCAATATAAGGTTTTACTTTTTCATTATCCTTATATTTTGAAAGTGCTTGAAGTGCCATTGCTGTTATATCTGGGTCTGGAGTAGTTCCACTTAAAGCCCATCCTCCTGCTTCTTCTGTTCCAGTTTTTATTTCTTTTTCTAGAATATAATCAATCATTGTATCTCTTGTGTTTTGAACTTTTGCTGAAGGATTAATTGGTATTTCATAGTTTTTAGTATCTAAAGCTATAAGAGCAAATATTGGTCCATTAATACCTTGCTTTTTAACATTATTAAAATCTGAAAGATAATCTAATAAATTATATCCTCCAACATTAGTTACATCCTTTCCTATAGCAGTTAATGCTAATATAAGTCTTGAGTATTCTGTATATTTTGATGTACTTAAAACTCCATTACATTCATTAAGCTTAGCTAAAACTTTATCATAATATCCATCATAATATCCTTCTGGTACATTATATCCAGCTCTTGCAAGTGATAATATTGTCCATTCTCCAGCTAGTGTTCCAAAAGTAGGTTCTGTTACATTATTGCACATATAAGCTGCTGTTTCATTAATGGCAGTTTCTATAGAAGTTGATGGAGTTACAACTATTTCTCCACTGCTTCCACTTCCACTTTCTTTTAAAGCATCTTGAAGATTTTTAAGTGCAGCATCTACATCTTCTTGAGAAGAGTCTACTATTTCAAGTACTCTATAGGCTTCATTATATGCAGATTTTACTGATGTCTTTGAAAGAATTTCTTCTTTATTATCATCTGAATTTATTTCTGCAACAGCTTTTGTTAATGCATCCTTATTAGCCATTTTTACATATGAGCCTCCAAAAGAGCCACCACTAGAATCCTCTGAATATCCTCCACCAATATCCATACCATATCCATACACAGTAAATTGTAGTCTTATTACATCTCCATCTTCTGGTTCATAATCAGCCATTCCATAATTAGGAAAGCTATTATTTACACAATACATCCATCCTGACATAAAGGTATAATCAAACTCTCCAAGCCAGTTTTCTTCGCTTCTTGAATCTATATCTCCACATTCATCTAAAATATATTGTGGAACATTTGGTTCTCTAGTATCATCATCTTTTAAATATGATAAGTAAAATCCACTATCTATACTTCCGGTATTTCTATAATTACCTTCTTCAAGTATATCTGTTACAATTTTAGCTACATTTTCTCCATCGTAAAATGGTACCTTTATTGGTTCATTAACATATCCAAGACCTAAAGTAAATTTTTCAATTGAAAGAGTAACATATCCCTTTGGTGTTTCATTGCTTCTTGAAAAATTTCCAATTTGTGCAACTGGATTTATCACAAAACCACAAAGTACAATAATAATAATAATAATAATCAATAAGCTTGCTAATTTTTTTTAAAACTTATTATTTTTCATTTTTGTCCCCCTTGCCTAAGTATTAGATTTTATAACTTTTTACTATAGCTATTAATATTTTATTCCCCCCTCTAGAATAATAATTTTAGGCAAAAAATAAGAAGATTAAAAATCATTTAATCTTCCTAAAAAAGTATATAATAACTAAACCATAGACCTTGAATCGAAGTCTATGGTAAAAAGGAAGATCTGACTCGTCTCATAAGAAAGAAAAATTTCTTAGAGCATTTCAGTTGCGGCACAGTCTCGGAATCTCACCGAAGTTCCACCTACTATTCAATTTTTAAATAGTTAGTAAAAATTATAAATCTATTAAAATTATAAACTTATTTTCTTATAAATTCAATAAAAATAATCATTCTATTTTCCCAAATAGCTTAGCAAATGGATTTTCATTAAAATCTTCTGCTTCTTTTTGCATTTTTTTCATTATGTTTTTTACTTCATTTTTATTTACTTTACCTTTTTTATCAAATCTTTTTTCAAAAACAGAAGCCTTTTCTCTAAAATTACAGTTTTCTCCTATACATACATAAATTTTTCCTTCTCCTTGCCCTCTAAGCTCTAATCTTTTATGACACTCTGGGCATCTTGCATTAGTAAGTCTTGCTAAGTTTTCTCTATAACCACATTCTCTATCTTGGCACACAAGCATTCTTCCATTCTTTCCATTTACCTCAAGAAGATATTTACCACAGTTTGGGCATCTACTTCCTGTTTGGTTATCATGATGAAATTTTTCTGTTCCACCTTTAACATCTTCAACTAAATTTGTTGCATATTCCCTCATATCTTTAATAAATTTACTATCATTAATTTTTCCTTTAGCTATATCATCTAATTGCTTCTCCCACTTAGCAGTTAAAAGTGGTGATTTTAAGTCTTTAGGAACTAATTCAATAAGTTGTTTTCCTTTTGATGTTGGATATATATCCTTTCCTTTTTTCTCTATTACAAAAGAATTAAATAACTTTTCAATTATATCTGCCCTTGTGGCAACTGTTCCAAGACCTCCAGTTTCCCCTAATGTCTTAGCTGCATCTTTTCCTACATTAACATATTTTTGTGGATTTTCCATAGCTGATAAAAGAGTAGCTTCATTAAACCTTGCTGGTGGTTCTGTTTGCTTTTTTATGTATGAAACATCTAAAAGCTTTATTTTATCTCCTTTATTAAGTTGTGGTAAGTCTTGAGTTTTTTCCTCTTCATCTAAATTAAGTTTTTCATATAACACTTTCCAACCCTTTTGTTTTGGAATATTGCCTTTAGCTATAAAGATTTCCCCATTTACATTTACTTTTATTGAAGTTTGTTCATATTCATAAGGTTTCATCATTACACTTAAAAATCTTTTTACTACTAAATCATAAATATGCTTTTCTTCCACACTTAAATTTACAAGATTTCCTTTTTGCTCTGTTGGAATAATAGCATGATGGTCTGAAACTTTGCTATCATCAACAAAATTTTTATTTGCTTTTACCCCTGACTTTAATAACATTTCTGAAACTGCTCTATATTCACCAAAAGAAACTGCTTTAAGTCTTTCTGGAATAGTAGATACTATATCTGATGTTATATACCTTGAATCTGTTCTTGGATATGTTAAAAGTTTATGATTTTCATAAAGTCTTTGCATTATATTTAAAGTTTGTTTTGCCGAATAGCCCCATATTTTATTAGCATCTCTTTGTAATTCCGTTAAATCATATAAAGCCTTAGAATACTTCTTTTTATTAGATTTAATTATTTCTACCACTTCACCTTCTTTATCTTTACATTTATTTACTATAGATTTTGCTAAATCTTCTTCATAAATTGTTCCTTTATCGCTAACCCAAATTAAAGTAATTCCTTTTCCTAAAGCTTTTATATTAAAATAATCTACTGGTTTAAAGTTTTTAATTTCCTCTTCTCTATTTACTATCATTGCAAGGGTTGGGGATTGAACTCTTCCTGCTGAAAGTTGTGCATTATATTTACAAGTAAGTGCACGAGTAACATTAAGACCTACAAGCCAATCTGCTTCTGCTCTACATACTGCTGCTTTACGAAGATTTTCAAATTCTTTACCTGGCTTTAAATTTTTAAATCCCTCTAATATTGCTTTTTCAGTTTGAGAAGAAATCCATAATCTTTTTACTGGCTTATTCACCTTTACTTTTTCTAAAATCCAATAAGCAACAAGTTCTCCTTCTCTTCCAGCATCTGTTGCTACTATAATATCAGAAACATCATTTCTTAGTAATTGTTTTTTTACTTCATTATATTGTTTTCCTGTTTTCTTTAAAACTGTAAGCTTCATATTCTTTGGTAGCATTGGAAGAGTTTCCATGCTCCACTTTTTATATTTTTCATCATACCCTTCTGGGTCCATAAGACCAACTAAATGGCCCATTGCCCAAGTTACTATATATTTATTTCCTTCAATATATGAACCCTTATTTTGGTTGCACTTAAGAACCCTTGCAAGCTCTTTTCCTACAGATGGTTTTTCTGCTAATACTAATGTTTTACTCATTTTTCTCTCCTTAAAATCACTAAATAATGATAAAAAATTTTTATACATTATTTTAATTTATTTATTCATTATACAATTTTTTTCTTCATAATCCTATATAAAAAAAGCATAGTGAATATATTATTACAAATATAAATTTATTGAATACGATTTTAAAATATGGTAAATTTATATTGATAAGGCAAACAAAGGAGGATTAAATAATATGCAATGTAGTGCAATTGGAACAAGAGATAATATAAAAGTTATAGATAGTGCAGAAAATAGAGGAATGAAAGTTGAGGTTTTAGAATATCTTAAGCTTAAAGGTAGTCCAAGCATTAGAGGATCTCAACAAATGTACTTTATGGAAAAACAAAATATAAGAGCAAGACAAATAGCTATATATCTTGAAAATGATTCTGTTGAAATTGAACCTGGTGCTATGAGTTATTTTAAAGGAAATATTGAAATGGTCTCAGGTGTAACTGCTGGAAATGTTTTAGGAAGAGTTTTTTCAAGCATGACAACAGGAGAAGCTATTGCTCAACCTAAGTATAAAGGTACAGGAATGGTAGTTCTTGAACCTTCATTTAATCATTTTCTTGTTTTAGAATTAGATGATGAAGAAATAATTGTTGATAAAGGAATGTTTTACTGTGCCCAAGGTGGTGTAACTGTTAAGCCTATTATGCAAAAAAATGTTTCATCTGCTCTTTTAGGTGGAGA
>ONGV01000111.1 GCA_900317445.1 uncultured Eubacteriales bacterium
GACCATTTTATCTCGTCGCCCTCAAGCGACTTTTTTATTCTATCATCAAACTTTTTTCTTGTCAATAACTTTTTTCAAATTATTTTTAAGAAAATTTATTTGATAACAAAGTTTAACTTGTCACTTTTTAATTACTAGTTATTTAACTTTTAAATTTTTAACTGTATCTCTTAGCGACGTGTTTTATCTTATCATATGAAAATATATTATTTTTTTAATTCTGGTTAATTTTAATAAATAATCTTTTAAATTCTTATATTTTTTATAATATACTCACTTTTTCATATATTGATACACCAGGATATGTTTAGGTTAATAATCCTAATAAAAAAGTGTTAATCATTGTTAACTTTGTAAGTTATCTACAGTTTTTAAAATATATAATTTCCTATAGAATAAAAAAAACTGTTACAAAACAGTTTAAGTTCTGCAACAGTTTTAAACATTTTATAAAAATTACTTATTTTCAGCTTCGAATTTTTTCATAAATTCAACTAACTTTTCAACACCTTCAATTGGCATTGCATTATATATACTAGCTCTCATTCCACCAACAGTTCTGTGACCTTTAATATTTACAAATCCAGCTTCTGCTGCTTCTTTTACAAACTTAGCATCTAAATCTTTATCTCCAGTTACAAATGGAACATTCATTAATGAACGGTCTTCTTTTACAACTGTTCCCTTAAACATTTCACTTTGATCTAAGTAATCATAAAGAATCTTAGCTTTCTTTTCATTTTTAGCTTTCATTGCTTCAAGTCCACCTTGTTTCTTTAACCACTTAAATACTTTACCACAAATATAAATACCATAGCAAGGTGGTGTGTTATATAATGAATTAGCATCTGCATGTGTCTTATAAGTTAACATTGTTGGTGTGCCTGGTAATACATCTTCAGTTATTAAATCTTCACGAATAATACATACTACAACACCAGCTGGTCCAACATTCTTTTGAACTCCAAAATAAATCATTCCATATTTTGAAACATCTACTGGTTGAGAAAGAATGTCTGAAGACATATCTGCAATTAATATTTTTCCTTTTGTATTTGGTTCTGTCTTATAAGTTGTTCCATATATTGTATTGTTATGACATATATAAACATAATCTGCATCTTCTGATATTGGTAAATCAGAACAATCTGGAATATAAGAGAATGTTTTATCTTCTGATGAAGCTATTGCATTAGCTTTACCATATTTGCAAGCTTCCTTCCATGCTTTTTTAGCCCATTGACCTGTTATTATGTAATCTGCTACTTTATTTTTCATGAAATTCATAGGAATCATAGCAAATTGTTGTGATGCCCCACCTTGTAAGAATAATACCTTATAGTTGTCTGGTATGTTCATTAGATCACGAAGATCTGCTTCTGCTGTTTGAATTATTTCTTCAAAAGCCTTAGATCTATGACTCATTTCCATTACTGACATTCCAGTACCATTGTAATCTAGCATTTCTGCTGCAGCTTCCTTTAATACTTCTTCTGGTAAAACTGCAGGACCTGCTGAAAAATTATAAACTCTTCCCACTTTAAATTGCCCCCTTAGGTTATAAATTGTATTTATTTTTATTGTTAAGTATTATTTTAACTCTTGATAAAAATCTAGTCAACAAAAAAGTGGCAAAGCCACCTTTTATTGAAACATTTCTTATATTTTTATCCTAATGAGTATTTTTCCTCTTGGTAACTTATAACTTTAGATATATCCTCAGCTATTAAACTTATACCATCTACATTGCCAATACTTACTCCTTCACCTATTGTAATTCCAGTAGCAATAATAGCCCTATTTATTATTGAATTATCTTCTATTTTCACATTTGGCATAATTACAGAATCTTTTATTATTACATTTTCCCCAATCTCTACCCCTTCAAAAATTAATGAATTAATTACAGTTCCTTCAATCTTAGAACCTTCTGATATCATAGAATTTTTAACTTCAGCATTTATACCAATATATTGTGATGGATAATTTGATGATTTTGATAAAATTGGCCAATTTGAATCATATAAATTTAATTTATTATCTTTATTTAGTAAATCCATATTAGCTTCCCATAAGCTTTCTATAGTTCCTACATCCTTCCAATACCCCTCAAATGGATATGCCATTATTTTTATATCTGCATTAATCATTTTAGGAATAATATTTTTTCCAAAATCGTTACTAGACAATTCATCTAATTCATCTGCTTTTAAATACTTCTTTAATGTTTTCCAATTAAATATATAAATTCCCATTGAAGCTAATGTGCTTTTAGGTACTTTAGGTTTCTCTTCAAATTCATAAATTGACATATCCTCATTTGTATTCATAATTCCAAATCTACTTGCTTCTTCCTTAGAAACATTTATAACTGAAATTGTTGCTTCTGCCCCACTTTTTTTATGATATTCAAGCATTTTACTATAATCCATTTTATATATATGATCTCCTGAAAGAATTAATACATACTCTGGATCATAATTATCTACAAATGACATATTTTGATATATAGCATTTGCAGTTCCTTTATACCAATTTCCTCCGTTTTCAGTTTCATATGGTGGTAAGATTGATACTCCCCCATTTCGTCTATCTAAGTCCCAAGGACTTCCTATTCCAATATGTGAACTTAATTCTAAAGGTTTATATTGTGTTAACACTCCTACAGTATCTATCCCAGAATTTGCACAATTACTAAGTGCAAAATCAATTATTCTATACTTTCCTCCAAAAGGTACTGCTGGTTTAGCTATATTTTTAGTTAATGCTTTTAATCTGGACCCTTGTCCTCCTGCCAATATCATGGCTATCATTTCTTTTTTCCACACAAACACCATCTCCTCTCATATGTTCAAATTAATCCTTATTCTTAAACTTTAACTTTTATTCCTTATTTTGTCAATAATTTTTTTTGAAAAAAAAGAAACTTTAGTTACATTACACTAAAGTTTCCTCTATTTTACTTATTATTTTGTTCATTTTTTATATATTTATATGCGTCTTCAATAGCTTCTACCTTACTATCATATAAATTATCTTCTCCAATAAGGTTTGAAAGACCCATTTTATTTAAAACCTTTCTTGGTTGTTCTTGTAAATGTGTTAATACAAATTTTATTTTTAATTTTTCACAATGATTATATACTTGTTTTAATGCATCTATTGCTGAAGCATCTA
>ONGV01000309.1 GCA_900317445.1 uncultured Eubacteriales bacterium
AGATGGAAATATTCTTTAGTTGAAGAAAAAAGACCAAATCAATACTTTCCAATAGAAGAAGATTCTCATGGAACATACATTATGAATTCTAAAGACTTATGTATGATAGAATATATTCCTGAGCTTATGGAAGCTGGTATATCCTCTTTAAAAATAGAAGGAAGAAATAAAAGTGAATACTATGTTGCTATAATTGTAAATGCATACAGGCAAGCAATTGACTTATACTATAAAGACCCTGAGAATTATAAACTTCCAAAAGAATTATATGATGAAATGTTTAAAGTAAGCCACAGACAATACTATACTGGATTCTTCTTTAAAGAACCAAAAGAAGATGGTCTTATTTATAATACAAATGATCATGTAAGAGAATATGATGTAGTTGCAATAGTTAAAGAATATGATGAAACTACTCAAATGGCTTTATGCAAACAAAGAAATAAATTTGTTCAAGGTGATAAAATTGAATTACTTTCACCAAATAAATTTGGAGAAGAATTTATAGCTAATGAAATATATGATGAAGAAGAAAATAAAATTGAATCATGTCCACATCCTGGAATGATATTTAAAATAAAAATTCCTTTTAATGTTCAAAAGGATACATTCTTACGTAAAAAACTTTAAACTCCCTTTTATTTTTTTCCAATTATTTATATAATATTAATTATACATAAATTTTAAGGAGGGAAATATTTAATGAATAATGTTTTAACAGAAGAAAATATTAAAAAGTTAAGAGAAGAATTAGAATATAGACTAACTGTAAAAAGAGCTGAAATTGCAAAAGAAAAAATGGTTGCAGCAGCCCATGGAGATAGATCAGAAAATGCAGAATATAAAGAAGCTTGTGCTAATTACAGAGAAAATGATAATAGAATACAATATTTAATGAATATGATATCAACAGCAACTGTAATTGAAGATGCTAAAGATAAATCTGTTTTAGGTATAGGAAGCAAAGCTAAAGTTAAATTTGTTGAAGATGATGAAGAAGAAATTGTAACTCTTGTAACTACAATGGATTTAGACCCTGAAAATATGCTTATAAGTATAGAATCAGATCTAGGAAAAGCTTTAAAAGGAAAAAAAGTTGGAGATGTCGTTGAAGTTGATGCTCCAGGCTCAAAATATAATGTTGAAATTTTAGAAATATTATAATTATAAATAACTTTTTTAACCTAAAGACAAACATAAATTATCTTTAGGTTTTTTATTTTATTTTATTTTTATGTCAACCGGTTGACATAAAAACATTTACATATTATACTTAACTTAAAGATAAATAAATTTAAAATTATTAGGAGGAATGTAATGTTTGATTTTAACCAGCCTTTAAACTTACCTAACAAAAAGTTTGATGTCTTTACAATAGGAGAATTACTAGTAGATATGATTTCTAATGATTATGATGACAATTTTAACTGCAACAGCTATACCAAACACTTTGGAGGCTCTCCTGCTAATATTGCCATGAACGTACAAATGTTAGGTGGAAAATCTGTTATTTCATCTGCCGTTGGTAATGATCCTTTAGGCTCTTATTTAATTGAGCACTTAAAAGAAAATAATATTGATACAAGCTATATTAATAGGGTTAAGAATTCAACAAGTATGGTTCTTGTTTCAAAAAGTAAAACAACTCCTGTTCCAATATTCTATCGTGGAGCAGATTATAGTTTAAAATACAATGATAAAATTCAATATGCTTTGAATAACTGTAAAATAGTTCATTTCTCTTGCTGGCCAATTTCTCAGCCTAAGTCAAGAAAAACCATTGAAGAAATAATTGAAGAAGCTAGAAAAAACAATATAATTATAGGCTTTGATCCAAATTATCATGATGGAATATGGGAAGATGGGCATAATGGTATAGAATATATAAAAAATCTTGTAAACAAGGTTGATATAATAAAACCTTCTGAAGTTGATGCTGAAAGAATTTTTGGTAATGATACTCCAGAAAATCAAGTGAAAAAATTTGTGGATTTAGGAGCTAAACTTGTAATAATGACTCTTGGTAAAGATGGAGCTATAGTTACAAATGGAAAAGAAACACTTAAGTTTGAAACCTTAGCAACTGAAATAGTTGATACAACTGGTGCTGGAGATGCATTCTGGTCTGGCTTCTATACTGGAATAACTAAAGGTTACACATTAAAAGAATCCCTAATGCTTGGCTTTGCAACAAGTGCTTTTAAGCTTAAGCATGTTGGAGCAATAACAAAATTACCTTCTATTGAAGAAATAAAAAGAATATATAATTTATAATATTGGAGGTTTAAGATGACAGTTAAAAACAAAGTTCAACTTATCACTTATCCAGATTCCCTTGGTGGAAATTTAAAAAACCTTAATACCATACTTGAAAAATATTTTCCTAACACTTTTAAAGGTGGTATACATATACTCCCTCCATTCCCATCATCAGGTGATAGAGGATTTGCTCCTTTAACTTATTTTGAAATAGAACCTAAATTTGGTACTTGGGAAGATATTGAACTTATTGGTAAAAAGCATGATATTCTTCTTGACTTAATGGTTAATCATATTTCAAGAAAATCAGAATTCTTCCAAGACTTTTTAAAACATGGACAAAACTCTAAATACTATGATTTATTTCTTACTTTAGATAAAATATGGAATGATGGAAAGCCAGTTCAATCAGATATTGATAAAATGTTCTTACGTAGAAAAGTTCCTTACTCTACTTTTACCATTGATGAAACCGGTAAAGAGCAGTCTGTATGGACAACTTTTGGTAAAGAAACACCATCTGAACAAATTGACTTTGATATAAATTCAGAAAAAGTTAAAGAGTTATTAAAAGATTTTCTAATAAACTTTAGCAAACATAATGTTAAAATAGTAAGACTTGATGCTGTTGGATATATTACAAAGAAATTAGGAACAAGCTGTTTCTTTGTTGAACCAGAAATATATGAGTTCCTTGACTGGATTACTGAATTTGCTTCCTCTTTAGGAATAGAATTATTACCAGAAGTTCATGCTCACTATTCAACTCAATTCAAGCTTGCTAAACATGGAAACTGGATATATGACTTTATATTACCATATATGATATTAAGTACATTAATAAATAAGTCTAGCAAGGAAATCTGTAATTATTTAAAAATTCGTCCTCACAAACAATTTACAATGTTAGATTGTCATGATGGTGTTCCAGTAAAACCAGATTTAGATGATTTAGTTGATACTAAGGAAGCTAGAAAAGTAGTTAATACCTGTCTTGAAAGAGGTTCTAACTTAAGTCTTATTTATTCTGATGAACATAAGAGTTCAGATGGATTTGATGTTCACCAAATAAGATGTTCATACTACTCAGTTTTAAACTGTAATGATGATGCTTACTTAACAGCAAGAGCCATTCAATTCTTTGCTCCTGGTATACCACAAGTTTACTATGTGGGATTATTAGCTGGTAAAAATGATGAAGAAAGTGTTAAGAAAACAGGTGAAGGTCGTGAAATAAACAGACATAATTTCTCCTTAAAAGATGTAGATGAAGCTGTTAAACAACCTGTAGTTCAAAGACTGCTTAAACTTATCGACTTTAGAAATAATTATGATGCATTTAATGGAGATTTCATTGTTGAAGACTGTATAGATTCAGCTATGAAACTTACTTGGAATAAAGATAATAAGTATTGTACATTAAATGTTGACTTAACTACAAGTAAATCAACTATTAAATATGTAGATGATAATGGAAATGTGGCTATATACAACATCTAAATAAATTTTTAAAATCATCAATTATTTATTTTTAAGTGGCTATTTTTTAGCCACTTATTTTATGTTGTTTCCCCTTCTATAAGCTCTACAGAGTGAAAGCTTTCTTTATTTTTAATTTCTTCCCCATTTATAAGCTTTATAAGTTTGTCTACTGCATCAATGCAGATTTCTTTAATTGGTTGTTTTATTGTTGTTAACTTAGGTATGAAGAGCTTTGAATTCTCAGTGCCATCATATCCTATTACCTTAAACTCCTCTGGAATTCTTACTCCTCTTTTTTGTGCTTCCTTTATTATCTGAATGGCCATATTGTCTGTTGCAAATACTCCATCAATATTTTTGTAGTTATTAAACATATAATTTATATAATGCTGATTTTCATTTATTGAAAATGTATTAACTTCCATTTCAATAGTTATTACATTTATATTATTCTCTTTCATAATTTTTTCAAAAACTTCATGTCTTTTATTTGCATAGGATTTTAAATTTTTACTTCCTACAAACTGCACCACATTACTACATCCAGCTTTAATAAGATGTTCTGCTACTAAAATTCCTCCTTGATTATGATCTGCTGCTACTATAGGTATATCATTTCCTAAAAATCTATCTAATGCTATTATTGGAGAATTTATCTTTAAATACTCCTCTATTTCTAAGGTATGGCTTCCTATTATAATACCATCAACCTGATTTCTCTGAAGCATATTTATATATTCCTTTTCTCTTTCCTTACTTGCATATGCATTACAAAGCATAAGTTTATATCCATTTTTGTATAAATGTTCTTCTATATATTTTGTTTCCTCTCCATAAAAGTTAATACTTATATCTGGAAGTATTAAGCCTATTAAATTTGTCTTTTTTCTAAAGAGATTTTGTGCAAGCTCATTAGGATGATAATTTAGCTTTTCCATAGCATCATAAACTTTTTTTCTTGTTTTTTCAGATATATATCCTCTATTATTCATCACTCTAGATACAGTTGTTACAGATACTCCTGACTCATTTGCAACATCTTTTATATTAGCCAATATAAGCACCCCTTTTTTATTTATAATTGTGTTTATTATAACACAAATTTTAAATAATTTTTTTAAAAGAGCTTTTTCTAAATTCCTATAACAATTCTATTATTACTTACTATCACCTTTCTTATATATATTTTTAGGATTTAATATATTATTTTCTAATCTATTTCTTTTTCTAAATTCTCTTGGGGATAAACCTTGAAACTTATGAAATGCTTTAGAGAATGATAATTGATTACTATATCCACAGGATATTGCAATTTGATTAATAGTATAATCAGTATTCATTAATAACTCCATTGCCTTTTTCATTCTATACATAAGTAAAAATTCCTGTGGGGATACCTTTAAAGCTTTTTTAAATATTGTAGTTAAATAGCTTCTATTTAAAGAAAGATAGTCTGCTATCTCATTAACATTGACAACGTTTTGATAGTTATTTATAATATATTCCATTGCCTTATTAACATATAAATTATTATCCTTGCTTTTTTCTTTTTTATAAGGAACATCAGCACTTTTAGATAAATATGAAAAAAATTCAAATAATTTTCCTTGAATAAAAAATTCATTACTATAACTTAATTTATTGTGGTTCAGCATAGAAATTACTATTTCTTTTAATTCATTTATATTATCACTATGAATCACTAAATTATTACTATCTAAATTACATCTGCTTAAATAAGGCTTTGCTTTAGTTCCATCAAACCCTATCCATACATATGTCCATGGATTATCATTATCTGCTTGATAGTATGTTATAACATTAGGCATAATTAAAAAGGCATCTCCCTTTCCTATTTCATATATTTTACCATTAACATGATACTTTCCCTTTCCTGATAAACAATAATGTATTAAATAGTGGGTTCTAACTGATGGTCCATAATAATAATTGGGAGGACATTCTTCCATACCACAAAATACTACATGCAATTCTTCAAATGACTTATTTTCTAATTCTAAGTACGAGTACATTGGATGCTCCTTTCTTAACTTTTATTTTTTCTATTATATCACAAAAATATACTTAATTTTTAATAAAAGGGATGTTGTATAAACTTATAAACATAGCTATACCTCATCCCTTTTAATATTATAAGCAATTTAAAATATTATAAGCTATTACTCTTTTACTATTTAACTGCACCATTTACTACTCCATTAATGATATGCTTTTGACAGAAAACATATAAAATTAAAATTGGAATTAATGCAAGCAAATATGAAGCAAATGCTAAATTATAGTTTGTCCCAAATTGACTTTGGAAATTTAACTGTGCTATTGGTAATGTATTTTGTCCTGTACCACTTAATAGTATTAATGGAAGCATAACATCATTCCATGTACCTAATGCTGTTAATACTGCTACAGTAGCATGCATAGGTTTCATTAATGGGAAAATTACCTTCCAGTAGGTTTTCCATGTACTAGCTCCATCTATACTTGCTGCTTCTTCTAAATCTAAAGGAATGTTTTTTAAATATCCTGTATAAAGCATTAAATTCATTGGCAAGTTGAATACTACATATAATAATACTACTCCAAATCTATTGGCTATCCCCATAATTGCAGTCTGCTTTACAATAGGCATCATAATTATTGCAAATGGCACAAACATTCCACTAATTAAATAAAAATAAATAAATTTATAGCCTTTCTTTTTCATATTTCTTCCTATAGCAAATCCTGCTAAAGAATGAATAAGTATTACTAAAACAATAGTTGAAATTGTAATTAACAAGCTGTTTCCTAATGAATGCCAGAAGTCTGTAACCTTCATTGCCTCAATAAAGTTATCTAAGCTCCAAGAGTTTGGTAATGATAATGCACCTGCAATATCATTAGTCATTTCTGAAGGACTTTTAAAAGCAATTACTATTGTCATATATAAAGGAAAGAATACTGTAATACACCCTAATATTAATAAAATATTAACTAATACATTTGTTTGTCTAGGAGTTCTTAATTTTTTCATTATAATTGTTCCTCCTTTTTACCTAAAAATTTTAATTGGAATACAGAAATTATTAAAATTACTATAAAGAAAATTACTGCATTAGCACTTTGATATCCAAAAGCTCCACCTGATAATCCACCATTATAAATTAAATATGAAATGGATTCTGTACTTCTTGCAGGTCCTCCTCCTGTTAAAGATACAATTTGATCAAATACCATTAAGAAATTCTTCATACATAAAACCATGTTAATTGTGAAAAATGGCATTATTAATGGAAAAGTAATATTCTTAAATTTCTTAAAGCCTACAGCTCCATCAATTTCTCCAGCTTCATAAACATCTTCAGGCACTGTTTGTAAACCTGAAATATAAATTAATGTATTCATTGCAATTGATTGCCAAGCTACACATATTACTAATGCAAACCATGCTGTTTTAGGGCTGGCAAGCAAACTGTTACTTAATGCTCCACTTCCTACTGCTTTTCCAATTGCAGGCAAAATATAAGTGAAGAAGAAATTAAATACATAACCAATTACTAATCCCCCTAAAATATTAGGTAAGAAATAGATAGCTCTTAAAGCTCCCTTTGCACGTATTTTAGAATTTAAACCTAAGGCTAGTATTAAACTTATAACGTTTACTAATATTGTACATACAATTGCAAATCCAAACGTAAATATATAAGAATTAATTACTCTTGAATCACTAAACAAATCTATATAGTTTCTTAATCCCACAAATTGAAAGCTTCCAAATCCTCTAAAGTTAGTTAAACTATAACCAAAGCCCTGTATAACTGCCATTGTATTAAATGTAAAGAATAATAATACAATTGGTATAGTAATGGCTAAAAATGTTTTTGAACGATTATTTGTAGATATCTTTTTCATATTCATATTTATCTTCCTCTCTCCCTACTATTATATTATTATTGATTTTTGTCATTATATTCTTTTAATCTAGTAATAATATCTCTGTTATATCGAGCCCAATCATTATCAAATCCTTCTAAAAATTTATCTAAATTGCCATCAATTAAATATGTTTGAATTAAAGCATCTGCTCCTAGCTCCGTTGGATAATGATGATCTGGATAATCTTGAAGTTTGTCTTCATCAATATAAGGTTTCATTCCTTCAATTGTTTTATTCAATGTAAAGTTACCTTTTTTACATGATACAGACATTTGACTATCAATATATTTTTGTACATTTTCATCCCTTTGTAAAAACTCTAATACTCTATAACATGCTTCTTTGTTTTCTGTGTCCTCTAGCACAGAAAATTGTAAATCAATTCCTGAATTTAAAATATTTTTTGATTCATCATCTGTTGCAGGCATAACAAATGATTGAATATCTATTTCTGGATTAACTGTTAAAATCTGTGCAATTGCATAGCTTCCAATTGCATACATTGCAGATTCTCCCCTTGCAAAAGCAGTACAAGCATCATTATATCCATAAGCAAAAGGATCATTTTTACAATATTGAATTAGTTCTTTTTGTTTCTCTGCAATTTCACCATAATGGTTTGCAAAAGTATCCTCTCCTAAATTTACTTTTGTAAATATATCTGGACTTGTTAAGTTTACTGCTAAAGCATTCCAAGGTGCTAATGTTGTCCAAGTATCCTTATATCCAAATGTAAAAGGGGAAATACCTTCTGATTGAATTTCCTTACACAATTCAATTAATTCAGTCCATGTCTTTGGAACATTCCAGCCATGTTCCTTAAACATTTCAGCATTATATAATATTCCTGAGGCATTTGCTGCATAAGGTACTGCATATACACCTTCCTTTGGAACTAATTCTAACTCCTTATCAATAGCTAAATACCTATCCTTAATTTCTTTAATTCCTTCATAATCGCTAATATCAGCTAAAACATCTGCATCAACTAAATTTGAAAATGTATTATCTCCTCCAATAGCAATAATATCTGGATTATCATTTCTAATTAATCGAGTTTTAATTATAGTAACTGCATCATTTGGTGAATCGATTACTAAATTAAGATCAGGGTTTTCCTTATTAAACTCCTCTGCAAATTCTTCAAAAATACTTACTGCTTCTCTTTTATAATTTACTAACTCTATAGTAGTTTTCCCAGATATATTTCTGCCACTATCACTACATCCTGTAAACAAGCTAGTAACCAAACCAAGACCTAGCACTATTGTAATAATTCTTTCTAATTTCATATTTATCCCTCCGAATCTATATTTTTTCTAAATATAAACAAACACTTGCATAATCAGCAACCTGTCTAGGTAAAGATATTCCTGCCTTCATTAAATAATCTCCAGTTGCCTCCTTAATTCCGTCCCATTGTCCTTTACACTCAGTATTAGCTTCAAAAGATAAATTAATTTTATATTTTATATTTGGGTTTAATCCCTTTAATTTAATTACTCTAGAATAGCCATTAGATACTGCCTTTTGATAAACTACTGTAAATAAAACATTTTCTTTATTCTTATCCACAATCATATTTGCTGATAAAATATCCTTTGTAGGATTAGTTAATCTATAATACTTACCTTTATAAACTAAAGGTTGTACTTTTTTATAGAATTTAATTTGTTCTTTTATTAGTTGTTCCTCTTTTTCAGTTATTTTAGATAAATCCATTTCATATCCAAAGGAGCCATTAAGTGCTACTATTCCTCTTGTTTCAAAAGGAGTAATTCTTCCAGTTTGATGATTAGGTGTTGCAGAAACATGAGAACCAACTGTATTTATTGGATATCCAAATGAAGTACCATACTGAATAGTTAATCTATCAATTGCATCAGTATTATCAGAACACCATATTTGTGGAGTATAGTACAGCATACCAGCATCAAATCTTCCTCCTCCACCTGAGCAGCCTTCAAATAATACATTAGGGAATTTATTTATTAATCTTTCTAATAATGAATATAATCCCAATACATATTTATGTAATATTTCACCATTATCTGTTAATGATGAATAAACATCACTAATGCTTCTATTCATATCCCATTTAACATATGTAATTGGAGCACTGCTTAAAATACCAGATATTTTTTCATACAAATATTCAACTACATCTTCTCTAGATAAATCTAATACTAACTGGCTTCTACTTTTATTTGGTTTTCTATTTGGTGCTTTTAATACCCATTCAGGATGAACTGTATATAATGTTGATATTTCTGAAATCATTTCCGGCTCAAACCAAATTCCAAATTCCATTCCTTCGTCATTTACTCTTTTTACTAAGTTTTCTAAAGTTCCATTTAACTTCTCATCATCAACAATCCAGTCCCCTAATCCAGATTTATCATCATTTCTGTTTGTAAACCATCCATCATCCATTACTAATAAATCTACACCTAATTTAGAAGCAGATTTAGCTATATCTACTAGCTTGTCTGCATTAAAATCAA
>ONGV01000250.1 GCA_900317445.1 uncultured Eubacteriales bacterium
CCCATTCCGAACAGGACAGTTAAGCTCTACAGCGCTGATGGTACTGCATGGGAGACCGTGTGGGAGAGTAAGACGTTGCCAGGTAATGTGGCTCGATAGCTCAGTCGGTAGAGCAGAGGACTGAAAATCCTCGTGTCCCTGGTTCGATTCCTGGTCGAGCCACCAGGTATGGCGCTATAGCCAAGTGGTAAGGCAGAGGTCTGCAAAACCTTTATTCCCCAGTTCAAATCTGGGTGGCGCCTCCAAATAAAACTAGTAAACTTTTTGTTTACTAGTTTTTTTATTTTTATAATAAAAAATTATCAAAGGATAGTGTCATATTTTTATATGAAAACTTTCCTGTAGCACCTATAGGAATTGTAAGATTTGGGTAATCATGTCCAAAGGGAAAATTCATAATTATAGGTATACTTAAGGTTGATAATTTGTTCTTAAATATTTCTTTTAAAGTAAGACTTCTATTATAATTATTTAAGTTACAGTTTTTAAAATGTCCTAAAATTATTCCATTACAGTTTTTTAACTTTTTACTAAGAAGTAATTGAGATAACATTCTATCTATAACATAAGGATATTCATTGACCTCTTCAATTAAAAGTATTGAATCATCTGTATTTATTTCATAGGGTGTGCCTAAAGATGAGCATATAATTGATAGGTTACCTCCAGTTATTTTTCCGGAAAAAGATTTAGGATTTATTATTTCTATATTGCTATAATTTAAAAGGTTATATGTGAATGTATTTGAATTTGAAGTTGAAATTGAAATAAAAGAATTTAAAGTGATTTTATCATTAAAATTAGAATTTACCATTGGACCATGAAATGTAATTAAGCCTAAATAGGATGATAGATAATTTAGAAGAATAGTTATATCACTATATCCACAAAAAAACTTAGGATTATTTTTAATATTTTCTATATCTAAATAAGGAATAATATTTATTGAACCATATCCTCCTCTTAAACATATAATTCCATCAACAGAGTTGTTAGCAAACATATTATTTAACTCTTTTGCTCTATCTAAGTCTTTTCCAGCTAAGTAACCATATTTGTCATAGATATGATGTGAAAATTTTATTTTGAAACCAATATTTTTTAAGTTTTCAATATTTTTATCAATTATTTTTTTTTCATCACAGGAAGCAGGTGCTATTATTCCTAAAGTAGAATTTTCATTAAGATGTTTTCCTTTTATCAATAAAAAATCAACTCCTATAAAATTTTAAAAGAGCTACTTATTAAAGAATAAATTTGATGCTTATGTTATTTTAATTAAAAAATAAGTTATTATTTAGCATCTAGAATCTTTAATGTAGTAGCTCTTTTTTATTATATAGAAAATTATATATTTTGATAATTAATGATAAGTCAGACAACAATAGACATGTATACTTTTTAGTGGAACATATCCTTTTTATAAAGAATAAATGCAACTATACCAGCTATTCCCATAATCATTCCCATTACTATATAAAATCCATTAGGATCTTTATCAAAAGGAAGAGAATAAAGGTTCATTCCATATATACCACTTATTATTGTTGGTATAGCCAAAAGGATTGTTACTGCTGCTAATACTTTCATTACTATATTAAGATTGTTTGAAATAACAGAAGCAAAAAAGTCCATGGTACTTGCAAGGATATTACTATATACATCTGTCATTTCAATAGCTTGTTTATTTTCTATAATAACATCTTCAAGTACATCTTTATCTTCTTCATATTTTTGAATAAAATCTAACTTAAGCATTTTTTCAAGAGTTATTTCATTAGCTTTTAAAGATGTTGAAAAGTAAACCAATGATTTTTCAAGTGAATGTAATTGAATAAGTTCTCTATTTTTCATAGATTTATGAAGTCTTTTTTCAATCATAAGACTTTTTTTATCTATTTGTCTAAGATATAGTAGGTAATAAGTTGATATTCTATTTAAAATTTGTAATATAAATCTAGATTTCTTAAAAGTAAAAAAGGTTTTAATTTTACCATTAACAAAATCAGATAGAATTTTACTGTTTTTCAAACAAATAGTTATTATTACATCATCTGTATGTATTATTGCTAAAGGATAAGTATCATAGGTTAAAGAGTTATCTTCCATTTCCGTGAAAGGTATATCTACTATAATAACTATTGTATTGTCTTCTATATCTATACGAGATGTTTCTTCATCATCTAATGGTGCCTTTAAAAATTCAATAGGTACATTTGTTTTTTTAGAAATTAATAATAGTTCTTCATCTGAAGGTGCAATTAAATTTATCCAACAGCCAGATTCAATATTATCAATTAATTTAAATTCAGGATTTGTTTCATTAAAGGTTTTATAAATTTGAATCATAAAAAAAGTCCTCCTCTTTAAACATATTTTATTGTAACATAAATGTTTTAACAATAAAAAATAAAAGAACAAGAAATTTATTCTTGTTCTATATCTTTATAAAATTCATTTTTAATTTCAAGTAATAGATTATTGTTATGTATTAAATCCATACCTGTAAATGCAAGGGCTAAAGAGGCTCTTTTTATTTGCTCAAAGGCAAAAGATGATTGAGTAGCTTCTAAAAATTGTTTTGAGCCATAATTTATACCTTCCTTTTCTGTTATAGATATATATGGGTGAATTGAGGGAACAACTTTACTAACTGCACCTATACTTAATCCTGAAAATACATTTGCTGGAGAATTAATTTTTATAACTCCATTTTCTTTTAAGTTATGGCTAAATAATCTATTTAAGGTTCTGTTGGTTATTAAATTTTCACTAGGTGGCTCATAAAGTGATATTTTATGAGGAATATTAGTTATTTCAGAAATAAATGTAGCAGTTTTTCCTATTTTTTCTTCTGCAATTTCAGCAAGTTTTGTATTTTTAGCTCTTATATAAAATTTTGCTTCACACTCTGAAGGTGTAAATAATGGAGTTGAACCACCAGAAGATATTATAGAATTAATCTCTATTTCTTTAGGAAATCCCTTTTTTATATTATTTATTATATTAAACATAAGAAGTATTGCATCTAGGGAAGTATATTTATTTCTACTTAAAAAACTAAAAGTACTTTCAGTTTTAAATTTTATTGAAAGAGGAATTATAGATGATGAAGTTCCACTTTCAGCTGTAATTATATCAGGATGACATTCCATAACTATATCTATATCTTCAAAGGTCTTTTGTTTTACCATTATATTTTTTGTACCACCTAAATATTCACCAGGACAGCCTATGACAATAACAGAACCACCTATTTTATCTATAATAGAGCCTAATAATATTGATGCCCCTATAGACATTGTGGTAAGAGCATTATGTCCAGTAAGATGTCCTTCATTAAGGATAGCATCATATTCGCAAAGATAGCAGATTTTAGGGTGACCATTTCCTTTTACAGCATAAAAGGAATTAGGAATATCTAAATAATTTTGGGTTATATTAAATTTATAATTACTTAATAAATTACAAATATAAGATGAAGCTTTAAATTCTTTATAACTTTCTTCTGGATTGTTGTATAAAAAAGTACAAAGGTCTTTTAATACTGATTGGTTTTGAGATAGGAATGTAATCATTTCTTGTTTCATAATTTTCCCATTCTCCTTTCTTTTTTATATATACTTTATTGTATTTATAAAGGTAGTGTTTCCTATTTTGCTACTTAATATACTTTTTATTATTAATAAATTATTAAAAGTGGTATAATAGCAACATAAAATATGATTTAGTATATATTTTTGAATTTGATATAATAAAAAATATATATACTTATAAAAGCAATTGAAAATTTAAAAATGAGGTTAATTTATGAAAAAAGGATTATTTATAGCTTTTGAAGGTGGCGAAGGCGCAGGAAAGAGTACCGTTTTAGATAAAATATATAATTGGATGAAGGATGAAAATATTCCATGTATAAAAACTAGAGAGCCAGGAGGAATTAAAATCTCTGAACAAATACGCTCTGTTATTCTTGATAATAACAACACAGAAATGGATGAAAGAACAGAGGCTTTATTGTATGCAGCAGCTAGAAGACAACATTTAGTTGAAAAAATAATTCCAGCACTAAATGAAGGAAAAGTTGTTTTGTGTGATAGATTTATTGATTCTTCTTTAGCTTATCAAGGATATGCAAGAGGAATAGGAATGGATGAAATATTAGAAATAAACAAGTTTGCTATAGGTGAATATATGCCTAATTTATCTATCTTTTTTGATTTAGCTCCTAGTGAAGGATTAAAAAGAATAAATATTGATAATAATAGAGAAGTTAATAGATTAGATAATGAAAAATTAGATTTTCATAATAAGGTAAGAGAAGGATATTATAAAATATTAGAAAAGGATAAAGATAGAATAGTTAAAATAGATGCATCAAAATCTATAGATAAAGTTTATGAAGATGTAAAATATATAATAAGACAATGGTTAGATAAGTAGTATTTAATAAGTAATTTATGATAATATAATAATAAATAATATGAGGGAGGGAATTTTTATGAAAATGATAATTGCAATAGTTCAAGATGATGATGCTTTAGATTTAGTTGATGAATTAACAGAGCGCAATTTCAGAGTAACTAAACTTGCTACAACAGGAGGATTTTTAAAATCTGGAAACACAACTCTTTTAATGGGGGTTGAAAAAGAAAAGGTTGAAGAGATAATAGATATCATAAAAAATAAATGTAAAAAGAGAAGTGAAATGGTGGCAGCACCAACTCCTATTTCTGGAGACCCAGGAGTATATATACCATATCCAGTTGAAGTAAAGGTTGGAGGAGCAACAGTTTTTGTATTAGATGTTGACCAATTTGTAAGAATATAAAATGTTTTAGGAGTTGTTAATGTGAGAGAGTTTATAGGCTATGAAAAGATAATACAAGGTTTCTTTAGAAGAGTAGATAATGGAACTCTTTCTCATGCACACCTTATTATAGGACCAAATGGTATTGGAAAGAGTATACTTGCAAGAATATTTGCATTAAGGATTTTAAATAAAGACAAAGATATTGATTATGTTGATATAGTAAATTATAGACCTAGTAAAGCATCTATGGGAGTGGATGAAGTAAGAGAGATTATAGAAGAAGTATCTAAAAGGCCTTATGAAGGAGATAAAAAAGTAATAATTATTCATGAAGGAAGTAAACTTACTATACAAGCTCAAAATGCATTATTGAAAACTATAGAAGAACCACCACAAGGAGTATATATAATACTTTTAGCTGAAAGTCTTGAAACATTATTAGAAACTATAAAATCAAGATGTCAGGTATATAAATTAACACCTTTAAATAACAAACAAATGGAAATGTATATAAATACTTTAGGAAGTTATAGTGAAGAAGAAATAAAAGCTTCTTTAGCATATGGAGAAGGTATACCAGGAAAAGCTGAAAGGTTATTAAATGATGATAATTTATCTGAATTAAGAGAAATTATTGTAAAGTTATTAAAGGATATAAATTATGCAAAAGAAGATTTAGTTTTAATTTATGAAAATAAGCTAGAAAATTATAAGACTCAACAAGATGAGGTTTTAAATTTGATGGCATCATTTATAAGAGATATAATAGTAGCAAAAGAAGTAGAAGATAAAAATAAAATAATAAATATTGATAAATATGATGATATTGTAGAGATTGCAAATTCATTATCATATAAAAAGTTAAATTCAATGTTAGAATATATAAAGGAAGGAAGAGTCAATTTAATGAATAATGGAAGTTATTCATTAGTTATAAGTGTAATACTTATGGGCTTCTTGGAGGTATAAAATAAATGGTAAATGTAGTTGGAATAAGATTCAAAAAGGTTGGAAAGATATACTATTTTGAGCCTCAGGATCTAAAAATAAATAAGGGTGACTATTTAATAGTTGAAACAGCTAGAGGAATTGAATTAGGAGAATGTGTAATAGGAATTAAAGAAATTTCTGAAGAAGAGATAATATCTCCTTTAAAAAAGGTATTAAGAATAGCTACTGAAGAGGATATACTTCAACATAAAGAAAATAAAGATAAAGAAGTAGCTGCTTTAGAAATATGTTTAAAAAAGATTGCAGAACATAATTTAAATATGAAGCTTATAGATGTAGAGTATACCTTTGATAATAATAAAGTAATATTTTATTTTACAGCAGATGGAAGAGTAGATTTTAGAGAATTAGTTAAAGACTTAGCTACTATATTCAAAACTAGAATAGAGCTTAGACAAATAGGAGTTAGAGATGAAGCTAAAATGATTGGAGGACTTGGACCTTGTGGAAGACCTATGTGTTGTTCATCATTTTTAGGTGATTTTGCATCTGTATCTATAAAAATGGCAAAAGAACAAAATTTATCTTTAAATCCAACTAAAATTTCAGGAATTTGTGGAAGACTTATGTGTTGTTTAAATTATGAACAAAATACATATGAAGATATAAGAAAAAGACTTCCAAAGGTTGGTTCTATTGTTGAAACAGTAGATGGAAAGGGGGAAGTTACTTTAAACAATACAGTAAAAGAATCTGTTAAAGTAAAAACAAGAATTGGAGACGAAGAAGTAATTAAAGAATATAAGATAGATGATGTTAAGCTAATTAAAGGAAGTTATGAAGGCATTATTAATGATAAGGATATTAAACTTGAAATAGAATCAGAAGAGGATAAAAAACTTATTAAAAATTTAATAAATGAAAAATAGGGGGCTTTTCATGAAATCTATAATAAAGATTTATGATATAAAAAATACTAAAGACCTTTCTAATATTCAAAATGCAATTGCAAGTAATGATGGTGTTATTGCTTGTGAGGTATCATTAGGAAAAAAAGAAGTTCAAATAATTTATAATGAAAATTATGTAAAAATAGAAGAGATTATAGATTCTATAGAAAATCTAGGATTTGTAGTTATATAAAAATAAATAAAAATACTTTAAAAAAAAAATCAAATATGATAAAATAGAGGTAGTGGAATTACCACAATTATTTAGGAGGTGTTTTTTTATGGCATACGCTATTAATGATTCATGTATAAGTTGTGGAGCTTGCGCAGCAGAGTGTCCAGTTAACGCTATAAGCCAAGGAGATGCAGCATATGTAATAGATGCTGATACTTGTATCGATTGTGGAAGCTGTGCAGGAGTTTGCCCAGTAGGAGCTCCAAACCAAGCTTAATTTAAATTATGAAAGAGGAAGCTGTAGTTTTTTATGGCTTCTTTTTTTGTCTTTATTTAAAGAGTATAGAATTATTAGAGTAATAAAATAGCTTGTGTTTTGAAATAACTTTAATGTAATTAACAGAAAAATATAAATAATAGCTTGATAAAAGTTAAAATAAATATTAATATAGATATAAGAATAAAAGTCAAAGTAAGTCAAAAACAAAGTTTAAGAAGGTGATTTTATGGCAAGACTTTCAGATATAATTGAAAATTTTATAAAAGATATGCTTAATGAAAATGGTGGTGAACAATTATTAATTCAAAGAAATGAATTAGCTGACCAATTTAGATGTGCACCATCTCAAATAAACTATGTGTTAACAACAAGGTTCACCTATGATAAGGGATATATAATTGAAAGTAGAAGAGGTGGAGGTGGATGTATTGTAATTAAACAACTAGATGATAAAGGAACTGAAAAGAGAAACAAAATAATATATGACTCAATAGGGGATTCTATAACATATCATAATGCGGTATCATTAATAAAAAACTTACAAAATCTAGAGTTAATAACTGAAAGAGAAGCTGAGCTTATGAGAATAGTTGTAAATGATAGAACAATATCTTCAGCAAAAGAGCCTAATAAGTTAAGAGCGGACTTATTAAAGAGTATGCTTATGGTTGTAGTATTTTAAGGAGGCGTAGTTATATGTTATGTAATAGATGCAATAAAAATGAGGCAAGGGTACATCTAGTAAAAATGGTTAATGGAAAAAAAACAGAAACATGGCTTTGTGAAAAATGTGCTAAAGAAATGTCTAATGGGGCCTTAATTCCAATAATGAATGAAAGTACAGAAGAATCTATAGCAAAAGGATTAGAATCATTATTAAATGATATGACTAAAGAAAGAAAAGAGTTTTCACCTAAGATAGATATTATTTGTAAAAATTGTGGTCTTACACTTAGTAAATTTAAAAAGAATGGAAAGTTAGGCTGTAGTGAGTGTTATAATAGTTTTAGTGATGAATTAGAAAACTTAATGATAGAATTTCAAGGTAGTAATAGCCATATTGGAAAAATGCCTAAAAGAGAAGCAAATGAATTAAATAAGTTTATGGAAATAAATAATCTAAAACAGGAATTGAAAAAGGCTATTGAAATGGAAGAGTATGAATTAGCAGCAACACTAAGAGATAAATTAAAAATTATTAAAGGGGAATTTTACAACAATGAAAAATTGGATGTGTAGTGAATTGGTACCAGAAAATATTATTGTTTGTAGCAAGGTATCATTAAGAAGAAATTTTAAAGAATCTTTTTTTGATAATAAACTTAGTATTGAGGATGCAAGAGAAAATATAAATAAAGTCTATAATGCACTTAAAGATGATTTAAATTCTAATAACTTAGGAGTTATTAGGCTTTGGGAAGAAGAAAATCATACTCTTAGTATGTATAAAGATAAAAACATAATAAGTAGTAAGCTTATTAAAAATAAAGAAAAAGCAGGAGCTGTTTTTACTGAAGACGGAAGTTTATCAATTCTTGTTAATGAAGAAGATAATTTAAGAATACAATATATTTCTAGTGGATTTAGTTTGAAAAAGGCATATAAATTCGCAAATATTGCAGATGATATTATAGAAAAACATTACTCATATGCTTTTCATCCTAAATATGGATATTTAACTACAGATTTAAATAATGTAGGTACAGGTTTAAAAGCATCTATTATAGTTCATCTTCCAGCAATAACTATGAAAAAAGAAATAACTAAATTAATAGATGTTTTAGAAGAGGAAGGAGTAAGTATAAAAGCTGTTTATAAGGATAAAGAAAAGGCGTATGGAAATTTATATGAAATATCTAATAAGAAAACTTTAGGAGTTTCAGAAGAGGATATATTAGATGTTTTAGAGAAAGTAATATTTAATATAGTTCTTGAAGAAAGAAAGCAAAGAGAAATTCTCCAAATTCAATATAAGTATGAAGTTGAAGACAAAATATTTAGAGCTTATGGAATTTTAAAAGAAGCAAGAATTTTAAATTCTACAGAAGTCTTGGAGTTATTATCTAATGTTATGTTTGGCGTTGAGATGTCTTTAATAGATATAAATAAGGATTTGTTATATAGACTTATTATAGAATCAAGAGATTCTGTTATTCAAGAAAGATTTGGAGGAGGATTAAATAAAAAAGAAATAGAAATTGAAAGAGCTGTAATGATATCGACAATGATATAAATTTTAATTGTTAGGAGGGGTTAATATGGCCTATGGAAGATTTACTGAACGAGCTCAAGCTGTAATTATGGGAGCACAGAGAGAATCCCAAAATTTTAAGCATGGATATATAGGAACGGAACATATACTTCTTGGAATAATGTTAGAAGGTGGTTATGCAAAAAAGACCATAGCAAGCTTTAATATAGAATTTAAGGAAGTAAGGGATTTAGTAGAAGAATATTTAGGTTATGGTGATTATACTATGCCAAAAGATGAATTGTTACTTACTCCAAGAACTAAAAAATTATTTGATGAGAGTTTTGTAGAAGCAAGTAGATTTAATCATAAATATGCCTCTCCAGAACACTTATTATTAGCATTGATAAAAGAAGATGATAGTGTAGCCTATACTATTTTATCTAAGTTAAATGTAGATTTTAAGAAGATAGAAAAAAGCTTAATTGAGTATTTAGAAAATAAAAATGAAGATGAAAGTGAGGAAGTAATAGAAATAGGTGAAGAAAAGGGCAAAGTACTAGCCCAATATAGTATAGATTTAACTGAACAAGCAAAAGAAGGTAAGTTAGACCCTGTAATAGGAAGAGAAACAGAAAATAGAAGAATATTAGAGATACTATGTAGAAGAATAAAAAATAATCCTTGCTTAATAGGAGAGCCAGGTGTTGGAAAAACAGCTGTTGTAGAGGGATTGGCTCAAAATATTATAGATGGAAATGTACCAGAAAGCTTAAAAGAAAAGAGAGTTTTATCTTTAGATTTAAGTGCTATGGTAGCTGGTGCTAAGTATAGAGGAGAATTTGAAGATAGGTTAAAGAAAGCTATTTCAGAAATAAAGAAAGAAAAAAACATAATAATTTTTATTGATGAAATTCATACTATTATTGGTGCTGGAGGAGCAGAAGGTGCTATTGATGCTGCAAATATATTAAAGCCAGCATTAGCAAGGGGAGAAATTCAATGTATTGGTGCAACAACAATTAATGAGTATAAAAAGTATATTGAAAAAGATACTGCATTAGAAAGAAGATTTCAACCAATAATAGTAGGAGAACCAAATAAAGAAGAAACATTAGAAATCTTAAAAGGATTAAGAGAAAAATATGAAACTCACCATAATGTAAAAATACTTGATGAAAGTTTAAAAGCAGCAGTAGATTTATCTGATAGATATATAACAGATAGATTTATGCCAGATAAAGCAATAGATTTAATTGATGAAGCTTCAGCAAAACTTCGTATAGAAAATTTAGTTACACCTTCATCAATAAAAGAAATTAATGTAAAGATAGAAAAAATAATAGAAGAAAAAGAAAATGCTATTGACTCTGAAGATTTTGAAAAAGCAGCAGAATTAAGGGATAAAGAAGTAAGTCTTAAAGAAGAAAAGAAAAATATAAAAAGAGCTTGGCTTGAGGATAGAAAATTAAATAAACTTATTGTAACTCCTGATGAAATAGCAAAGGTAGTTTCAGGATGGACTAAAGTTCCAGTAGAAAAACTTACTGAAAAAGAAAGTGAAAAATTATTAAATCTTGAAAAAATTCTTCATGAAAGAGTAGTAGGTCAAGAAGAAGCAATATCTGCTTTATCAAAAGCTATTAGAAGGGCCAGAGTTGGTCTTAGAGACCCAAAGAGACCAATAGGAAGCTTTATATTCTTAGGCCCAACAGGAGTAGGAAAAACAGAGTTATGTAAGGCACTTGCAGAAGCTATGTTTTCTGATGAAAAGAGCATAATAAGAATAGATATGTCTGAATATATGGAAAAACATTCTGTATCTAGATTAATAGGAGCTCCTCCAGGATATATAGGTCATGATGATGGAGGACAGTTAACAGAAGCTGTTAGAAGAAAACCTTATTCAATAGTATTACTAGATGAAATAGAAAAAGCTCACCCAGATGTGTTTAATATACTTCTTCAAATTATGGAAGACGGTAGACTTACAGATTCAAAAGGAAAACTAGTAGACTTTAAAAATACAATAATAATAATGACATCTAATATTGGTGCTCATACTATTAAAAAACAAAAATCTATGGGATTTGCTTTTGAACAAAGTGAAAATACTGAATATGAAAAAATGAAAGAAAATATTATGGAAGAGCTTAAGAAAAACTTTAGACCAGAATTTTTAAATAGAATTGATGATACAATAGTATTCCATAAACTTAATAAAGATGATATGTTGTCTATTGTTGGATTAATGTTAAAATCAACTTCTGATAGATTAAAGAATAATAGTGTTAATATAGACTTTAATGAAAATTGTAAGGAATTTTTATTAGAAAAAGGTATTGATGAAAATTATGGAGCTCGTCCATTAAGAAGAATTATTACAAAAGAAGTAGAGGATAAATTAAGTGAAGAATTGTTAAAAGGGCACTTAAGAATAGGAGATAAAATAACTGTTAGTGTTAAAGAAAATCAATTAAACTTTAAAAGAGTTGAAAAAGAAACAGTATAGTTAATTATAAAAAATGTGAAGTTTATTACTTTGTAATACTTTAAAAGTTTCTAAAGAGAATACAAAGTAATAGTTTCACATTTTTTAATTTATTATTTAAAAGTTTATTTTATGATACCCTCATTTTCTAAATAAGAATTTATTAATAAGTTATCATATATTGGATAGGTGTTAAGAAAAGTTGCAGAAAGATTAGGTGCAAATTTATTTTTTAGAATATTTTTTTCTTCAATTTTAGTAGTATCTATCTTTGAGTAATTTACCATAAAATCATCTCCTAATAAAAGCTTTATTTTATTATTTGCAATATAAAGTAATACTATTCATAGAGATATAACTATTTATTGAGAAGTAATAATAGTTTATGATATTATAAAATATAGAGTAAATATACATATAAAAGAGGTGCTTTATGGCAAAAATCAAATCAATTTTTACATGCCAACAATGTGGGTATGAATCACCTAGATGGCTTGGTAAATGTCCTTCATGTAATTCATGGAACTCATTTGTTGAGGAAATAAAAGATAATACTACAGAATCTGTAAGAGAAAGAGTTATAAAAACAATGATTCCAGAAAATGCACCTAAAAGTATAGGTACTATAAAGTCTGGAGAAAAGCAGAGAATGAAAACTAACATAGTTGAGCTTGACAGAGTTTTAGGTGGTGGGTTAGTAAAAGGCTCACTAACTTTAATATCAGGAGACCCTGGAATAGGTAAGTCAACTTTATTGTTACAAACTGCAAATAACATAGCAAAAAAATATGGAAAAGTACTTTATGTATCAGGGGAAGAATCAGAAGAACAGATTAAAATTAGAGGAGATAGACTTAATGTAGATGCTAAAGATTTATATATAGTTTCAGAAACTAATTTAGATGCTGTTCAAGTTTATATTGAAGAGTTAAAACCTGTATTTGTAATAATAGATTCAATTCAAACTATATACAAAGAAGGAGTAACATCTGCTCCAGGAAGTGTATCTCAGGTAAGAGAATGTTCTAATCATATTATGAGAATAGGAAAGGGAGAAAATATATCCTTTTTCATAGTTGCTCATGTAACTAAACAAGGAGAATTAGCTGGTCCAAGAGTTTTAGAACATATGGTGGATACTGTATTGTATTTTGAAGGTGAAAGAACAGAAGATTTTAGAATTCTTAGAACTATTAAAAATCGTTTTGGAACTACTAGTGAAATAGGGGTTTTTGAAATGAGAGAAAATGGTTTGAAGGAAATTTATGATCCATCAAGAATATTTTTAGAGGATACTAATTTTAATCAAGATGGTTCTGTTGTAATTGGAATAATGGAAGGAACAAGACCAATTTTAGTTGAAATACAGGCTTTAGTAAGTGAAACAAAGGCAGTAATGCCAAGAAGAACGGCTATAGGAATAGATAATCAAAGATTAAGTTTAATATTAGCTGTTTTAGAAAAGAAATTAAGGATTCTATTTTTTAATCAGGATGTATATGTAAATGTAGTTGGAGGATTAAACATAGAGGGAACTACAGCAGACTTAGGCTTAGCAATAGCTTTATTATCTAGTATGAAAAGCAAAAGAGTTTCTTTACCTAAAGTTATGATAATAGGAGAAGTTGGTCTTACAGGAGAAATAAGACCTATTAATTCAGCTGACAGGCTTGTAAATGAGGCAGAAAAAATGGGATTTGAATATGTAATTTTGCCAAATAGAAATTTAGAAAAAATAAATAATAGGGGAATAAAAATTATAGGAGTTAATAATTTAAGAGAAGTTATAAATAAAATATTTTAAAGGTGGGTGAAGATATGAGAATAGAGAAAGACTTAGAGTTAAAAAAAATATTAAAATCTATGTGTCCTGGAACAGCTTTAAGAGAAGGACTTGAAAATATATTAAGAGCTAAAACAGGTGGTTTAATTGTTTTAGGTGATAGTGAAAAAGTAATGGATGTAGTTGATGGAGGATTTTTAATTAATTCAGAATATACACCTGCTTATATTTATGAACTTGCAAAAATGGATGGAGCAATAGTGTTAAGTGAAGATTTAAAAAGAATAGTATGTGCAAATGCTCAATTAGTACCAAATACATCTACACCTACATTTGAAACTGGAACAAGACATAGAACTGCTCAAAGAGTAGCAAAACAAACAGATAAGGTAGTTGTTGCAATATCACAAAGAAGAAACATTATAACTGTATATAAAGGTGATATAAAGTATGTGTTAAGAGATACAAGCATAATATTAGGAAAAGCAAATCAAGCCATTCAAACATTAGAAAAGTATGTAGCAGTTTTAGGAAGAGTTATAAATAATTTAAGTTCATTAGAGTTTCAAGAAATATCAACAGTTTTAGATGTAGCTACTGCAATTCAAAGAACTGAGATGGTTATGAGAATTGTTGAAGAGATTAATATTTATATCTTAGAACTTGGAAATGAAGGAAGACTTATTTCTATGCAATTAGATGAGCTTGTTAGACATGTAGAAAGAGATGGAGTTTTAATAATAAAAGATTATAAAAATAAAAAAGCCAAGGCAAATGAAATATATAGAGATATTCAAAAATTATCTCAATCAGAACTATTAGACTTAGAGACTATAGCTAAAACAATAGGATATTCTGGTGCTTCAGCTGTGGATACTTTTGTAGTTCCAAAGGGATATAGAATGTTGAGTAAAGTTCCAAGACTTCCATCAACAGTTATTGAAAATTTAGTTAGACATTTTGATAATTTTAATAATATAGTAAAAGCAGATATTGAGTCATTAGATGCTGTTGAGGGAATTGGAGAAACAAGAGCTAAGGCAATAAAAAATGGATTAAGAAGAATTAGAGATCAAATATTTTTGCAAAATGATTATAGTGATAAATAATAAAGAGGAGCTAAAATAAAATAAACTTAATTTAGCTCCTCTTTATTTATCTAAAAGTAAATTTACCCAAAGTATCAATTTTATCATTTTCCTTAAGAAGAACATCATAAAGACTTATACCAAGAGCATTGCAAAGAGAAGTAAGATAAAACAAATTATTTCCCATTTCCCTTTCAATAACTTCACGACAGTTATCACATATTTCACCTTCAATATGACTATTTAAACAATTACATAGATTGTCTATAGAATCATCTTCAGACATTTGTTGTTTACTTGCATTAATTTTTATACATCCACAGTTAGTAACAGATTTAGCAATGGCTCTATTTACTCTTGCATTTGATTCTGAATATTTAGTTAAGATATCAAGAATACTTCTATGTCTTAATAATGAGTGGTCTACAGATTCTTGAAAATTATCAAAAATAACATCCTTCATAATAAAAACTCCTTTCTTTCTATTAACAATACTATTAAAATAATTATAGTTTTAAACTATTGTTAATGTCAATAAAAGCTTTACATTCTTAATATTTATTATTTTATACTTTGTATAATAAGCAGTAACAATATAAATTAATAGGGGGAGAACAAATTTAATTCTTTACATGTTATAATAAAATATATTCTTATTGGCTAAGATATAGAATTGACTTTAAGAAAAAAGGGTATAATTTTAGATAGTATAAATAATGGTGTAAAGAAGGTGAAAAAATGTTAAAGAAAATATTGAAAACTGCATTTGCAATAATAGGAATTACTACAGGATATGTAGTTGGGATGGCAATATTAAAACTTCCTGAAGTTCAAAATATAAATAAGTTATCTTCAAGTGTAGTTTCAGCAGCATTAATTGTTTTCTTTTGTTTATTATTTGGTATTATGTTCTATATTATTTCTCCTAAATTATATAAAGGAATTATGATAACTATTGATTATATAGAAAAAAATATACAAAAGTTAACAATAGGAGAGATAACATATGGAGCTATAGGTGCTTTAGTATCTTTAGCTATAGTAGGATTAGCAACAAGACCATTAATAAGTTTTAATAAATATTTAGGCCCTTTAGTGGTATTTTTTATAAATATAATTGCTGCCTATATGGGAATGCATATACTGATAAAAAGACGAGAAGATATAAATAATTTATTAATAAATATTAGAAAAAATACTTTTACTAGAGAGAAAAAATTAAAAGGTAATGGTAAATCTTCTCCAAAGGTTCTTGATACATCAGTTATAATAGATGGAAGAATTTTTGATATTTGTGAAACTGGATTTATTGAAGGTCCTCTTATAATTCCTAATTTTGTTTTAGATGAATTAAGACATATATCTGATTCTGCTGATGGTTTAAAAAGAGTAAGAGGAAGAAGGGGATTAGATATTTTAAATAAAATTCAAAAAGAACTTTCTATTGAAACTCAAATATGGGAAGGTGATTTTTCAGATATAGCAGAGGTGGATAGTAAGTTATTAAAACTTGCTCAAACTATAAATGGAAAAGTAATAACAAATGATTATAATTTAAACAAGGTTGCAGAAGTTCAAGGAGTACCAGTATTAAATATTAATGAACTTTCAAATGCCATTAAACCAGTAGCAATATCAGGAGAAGAAATGGAAGTGGAAGTTGTAAAGGATGGAAAAGAAGCAAGTCAAGGAGTAGCTTATTTAGATGATGGAACTATGATTGTTATTGAAGATGGAAAAAAACATGTTGGAAGTGTTATAACAGTAGTTGTTACATCTGTCCTTCAAACAGCAGCAGGAAGAATGATATTTGCAAAAGCTAAAGAGATGTAAAGGAGAAAAAATATGGTTTCTGCAATAATATTAGCAGGTGGAAAAGGTAAAAGAATGGGTAAAGATATAAGCAAGCAGTTTATACTTGTTAAAGATAAACCTATAATTTATTATACAATTAAAAAATTTAATCAGTGTAAGTTAATAGATGAAATAATTTTAGTTTTACCAAAGGATGAAATAGAATATTGTAAAAAAGAAGTTTTAGAAAAATATTCACTAAAAGTTGATAAAATAGTTGAGGGTGGAAAAGAAAGGCAAGATTCAGTTTATAATGGTTTAAAAGCTGTAAAAAACTCTGACATAGTTTTAATTCATGATGGAGCAAGACCTTTTGTATCAAAAAGAATAATGTTAGAGGGAATAGAAAATGCTAAAAAATATGGAGCAGCAGCACCAGGGGTAATGCCAAAGGATACAATAAAAGTTAAAGATGAACTCTCTTTTTCTAAAGAAACTTTAAAAAGGGAAAGTCTTATAGCTATTCAAACACCTCAAGTTTTTAAAAAAGATATTATAGTTAAATGTCATGAAAGGGTTAGAAAGGATAATATCTCTGTAACTGATGATACAATGGTGGTAGAAAACTATGGTTATAAAGTTTATCTTTATGAGGGAGATTATACTAATATAAAAGTTACAACTCCAGAGGACTTAATACTTTGTGAATACTTAGTTTAAGCCATTATCTATATTGACATGATTTTATTAAACAGATATAATAAGGATTATAAAAAATCAAGAAAAAGCAAGGATGAAGAATAGTAAAAATCGCCCCATTCAGAGAGGAAATCCAAGGCTGTAAGATTTCCAATAGATTTTGAACCAGCTTCTGAGTAATAGGTAAAAACTATCGGTTTAATACCGTTATCATTAATAGAGATAAAAATTAGGTGGTACCGCGACTAAAATTCGCCCTATAGAGATATAGGGCGAATTTTTTTCTATAGTAAAGTATATATTAAATACATTATTTAATTAAAAATATAAATTTTAAGTAAAAATGGAGGAAAAATAATTATGAAAATGTCAAATATGTTAGTTCTAACATTAAGAGAAGTTCCAGCAGAGGCAGAAATAGCAAGTCACAAGCTAATGTTAAGAGCTGGAATGATGAGAAAAATGGCTTCAGGAATATATAATTATATGCCTTTAGGACTAAAAGCGTTAAAAAATGTAGAAGATATAATAAGAGAAGAAATGAATAAAGCAGGAGCTCAAGAATTTTTAGCATCTGCAGTACTTCCAGCTGAATTATGGCAAGAATCTGGAAGATGGGATGTATATGGAGATGAAATGTTTAGATTAAAGGATAGAAATAACAGAGATTTCTGTCTTGGACCAACTCATGAAGAAGTATTTACTGATATAGCTAGAAATGAAATTAAATCATATAAACAACTTCCAGTAAATTTATATCAAATACAAACTAAGTATAGAGATGAAAGAAGACCAAGATTTGGTGTTATGAGAAGTAGAGAATTCGTTATGAAGGATGCTTATAGCTTTGATAAAGACCAAGCAGGATTAGATGCATCATTTGATAATATGCACGATACATATGTAAGAATATTTAATAGATGTGGATTAGATGCTAAGTGTGTTGCAGCAGATTCAGGTGCAATTGGAGGTTCAAATTCTGCAGAATTTATGGTTAAATCTGAAGTAGGTGAAGATGATGTTGTTTTCTGTAGCTGTTGTAATTATGCTGCCAACATAGAAAAAGCACCTTCAACTCCAGAAAAAGCTGAAAAAGAAGAATTAAAAGAAGTTAAAAAGGTAGAAACTCCAGATGTTAAAACAATAGAGGACTTAGTTAAATTCTTCAATACTACAGAAAAAAAACTTGCAAAAACATTAATATTTAATGTTGATGGAAAAATTGTTGCTGTAATGGTTAGAGGAGATAGAGAAGTTAATGAAGTTAAAGTTACAAATGCTTTAGGTGGAGCAATAAACTTTGAAATGGCATCTCCAGAAGAAGTATTTAATGCAACTTCAGCTAAAACAGGTTTTGCAGGTCCAATAGGAATTAAAGTGGATGAATTATTAGTAGATGAAGAAGTAACAATGATGTATAATTTTATTGTTGGAGCTAATGAAACTGGATTCCATTTAGAAAATGTAAACTATGGAAGAGATTTTGAAGGAAAGGTAGGAGACTTTAGAAACGTAACTGCTGGGGAAAAGTGTCCAGAATGTGGAGGAGAAGTAACTATTTCTAGAGGAACAGAAGTAGGTCATATCTTTAAGCTTGGAACAAAATATTCTAAAGCAATGAAAGCTAACTTCATAGATGAAAATGGTAAAGAACAACCATTCTTAATGGGATGCTATGGTATAGGTGTAACAAGAACTTTAGCTTCAATAATTGAACAACATAATGATGAAAATGGAATTATATGGCCACTAGCAGTAGCTCCATATCATGTTTCAGTAGTACCTGTAAATATAAAAGATGCTGAACAAATGAAAATAGCAGAAGAAATTTATAATAAACTTCAAGAAATGGGTGTAGAAGTTTTATTAGATGATAGAAATGAAAGAGCTGGTGTTAAATTTAAAGACTCTGAAATAATGGGAATACCAATGAGAATTACAGTAGGTAAGAAAATTAATGAAGGAGAAGTGGAATTTAAACTAAGAGCTGGTGGAGATAATGAAGTTATAAAGATAGAAGAAGTTTATGACAAGGTAAAAGCAGAGTTTGAAAAAAATAACCTAAAAATAAAATAATTTAGGAGGTATAGGAAATGAAACTATATAATACTCTTACTAGAAAAAAAGAAGAATTTGTACCATTAGTGCCTGGGGAAGTTAAGATGTATGTATGTGGCCCAACAGTATACAACTTTTTTCACATAGGTAATGGAAGAACCTTTATAGTTTTTGATACTATAAGAAGATATCTTGAGTATAGAGGTTATAAAGTAAGATTTATTCAAAACTTTACTGATATTGATGATAGAATGATAAAAAGAGCAAATGAAGAAAATATAACAGTAAAGGAAGTTGGAGATAAATATATTAAAGAATACTATACAGATGCAGATGCTCTTAATATAGAAAGAGCAACAGTAAATCCAAGAGCAACTGAATACATTGATGATATTATAGAATTTGTATCAGCTCTTATAGAAAAAGGATATGCATATGAAGTAGATGGAGATGTTTATTTTAGAACAAAGAAATTTAAAGATTATGGAAAGTTATCTGGAAAAAATCTTGAAGAACTTCAAGTAGGTGCTAGTCAAAGGGTAAGTTTAGATGAAAGAAAAGAAGACCCAATGGATTTTGCAATATGGAAGGCACAAAAGCTGGGAGAACCTGCATGGAAATGTCCTTGGGGTATGGGAAGACCGGGATGGCATATAGAATGTTCATGCATGGCAAAAAAATTACTTGGAGATACTATAGATATACATGCTGGAGGTATGGATTTAGAGTTTCCTCATCATGAAAATGAAATTGCACAAAGTGAATCATTAACAGGAAAAACATTTGCAAATTACTGGCTTCATTCAGCTTATATAATGGTAGACAAACAAAAAATGTCTAAGTCATTAAATAACTTCTTTACTGCAAGAGATGTTTTAAAAGAATATGATTCAGATGTAATAAGATTTTTTATGTTATCTGCACATTATAGAGTGCAAATAAACTTTAGTAAAGAATTATTAGACTCAGCTAAAGCTTCAGTAGAAAGACTATATAACACTATAGGAAATTTAGAAAATCTTATAGATGAAGCATCTAGAGAAAAGATGAATGAAGAAGAAAAAGAATATATAAATTCTTTAAATAAATATAGAGAAAAATATATTCAAAAGATGGATGATGATTTTAATACAGCAGATGCAATTACTGTATTGTTTGAATTATCTAAAGACTTAAATACAAATTTAAATATAAATTCATCTAAAGAAGTTTTATCTAAAGCATTAGAAGTTCTTAGAGAATTAGGAGCACCTCTTGGAATCCTTCAAAAATCAACTAAAGGAAGCTTAGAAGATGAAGTTGAAACTTTAATAGAAGCTAGACAAAAAGCTAGAAAAGAAAGAGATTTTGCTATGGCAGATAAAATAAGAGATGATTTAAAAGCAAGAGGTATAATACTTGAAGACACACCACAGGGTGTAAGATGGAAAAAGGTTAATTAAAAATAGATTATAGGCTGCAATTTTGCAGCCTTTTTTAAAGGAG
>ONGV01000112.1 GCA_900317445.1 uncultured Eubacteriales bacterium
CTTAGTACATATAACGTATTACAGAATATATTGCAAAGAGGTACTCCAACTAAACCATCAAAGTATTTATTAAGTAAATATGAAAATTATAGTATAGACCCAGATATAAGATATTTATCAAAGGATGAGTGTAAATGGAATGGGGTTATTAAAGGTTATGGCAATAATAATCCTGCAAAGCTATTTTATGAGAGTATCTTACCTAAAGTGCTAAATGGTGAATATGATTTTGTTAAAAATTTAATATTGCCTGAAGCATTAATTAATGAAATTACTGGTGAGGAGAATGAAGAGTTTTCTGAAAATGCAGTGGATTTTTATCTTCCACAATGTAAATTAGTCATTGAAATAGATGGTATTCAGCATAAGGAAGAAGTAAATGTTCAAAGAGATATTGAAAGAGATACATATCTTGCTAAGTTTAATATAAGTGTTTTAAGGATACCTGCTAATTCAATAAGGGATAATGATAAGAAATTAGATAAAATACTTAAAGAAATTAAAGAAAAAATTATAAATAGTAAGGAAATTGAATTATATAAAAGTTCATTAGATTTATTTAGTAAAGATAAAGACTCATTAGTAAAATATAGCCTTGATGGAATAATGAGATTTCAGATTTTAATACTTCAGTTACTAAAAAGAGGTATTATTAGTATTAGTGATGATAGTTGGAATTTTCAAATTAAATCTTTGGATATACATATTGATTATTTTGTTGCGATAGAAGACATATTTATTTGGCTTGAAAATTTACTAAACTTACAAGGCAAAAAACTAATAAGACCTTCAATAAATATAAAAAAGGTAGATAAATTTGTTAAAAACAAAGAAACATTGAAAATTGACTTTAGTTTACTTAAAAGATGGGATGAAAGTATAAATGAGGATGATGTTATTTTTGTAAGAAGTGATTATTTAGATGAAAAGGATTACTTTAAAGTAGCTACTAGTAAAAGTATAAAGTATAACATTATTACTGAAGGTAAGGAATCTAATGAAAGTAGTTTATATATGCTTAATGAAAATATATTTGGTTTTTCAAATTTTAATATAGGACAACTTCCTATTATAATTAATAGCTTATCATTAACTGATACCATAGGTTTATTACCTACAGGTAGTGGTAAATCTTTATGTTATCAATTAGTATGTTTGCTTCAGCCTGCAATAAGCTTTGTGGTTGTACCTATAAAATCATTAATGTATGATCAAAAATATAACTTAGATAAAAAAGGAATAGTACATACTAATTTTGTAAATAGTGAACAGACAGCACAAGAAAAGGAAAAGATATTAAGTGAGTATTCTAGGCTCAAATATATGTTTGTATGGATATCTCCAGAAAGATTTCAAACTCATAATTTTAGGGAGCAGTTAAGAACTATAAATAGTATGTATCATATTGGTTATGCTGTTATAGATGAAGTACATTGTTTATCAGAATGGGGGCATGACTTTAGAACGTCTTATTTAAATTTAGCAAAAACTATTAATAGATTATGTCCAGATGCGAAGTTTTTAGGGCTTACAGCTACTGCTTCTAAGAATGTATTAAAAGATATATTAGTAGAATTTAATATGGATGAAAGAAATGTAAAGACTATACTTGATTATACTAGAAAAGAATTAGAATTTAGAGTTATTAAGGATGAGGATGGAAATAGCAAAGATAAAGAAAATTTATTATTTAATCTTCTCCATGATATAGAAAATAAAGATCATATTACAAAAAACAATAAAGGATATAAAAAGTGCATGCTCATATTTACTCCTCATGTAAATGGTAATTATGGATGCTATTCATTATCAAATAAAATTAATAGTGATAAACAATTTAGTAATATGGCAAAGTATTATTCAGGAGAAGCACCTAAGGAAAATAAGTGTCCTATTATGAATGATAAGAAATTTGGTGAATATAAGATTAATGTTCAAAATGAATTTCAAGAAAATAAATTTCCTATTATGGTAGCAACAAAAGCTTTTGGTATGGGGGTGGATAAGCAAAATATAAGATATACCATTCATTTTGGTCTTCCACAATCAATAGAATCTTTTTACCAAGAAGCAGGAAGAGCAGGAAGAGATAAAGAAAAAGCAGTATGTTACCTATTAAATTCAAGGGATAAAAATGCAAAAAAGTATTATGATGCTGTATTTAGTTTAGAAAGTACAATAGAAGACTTAAATGAAATTAATAAAATAAATTCTAGGTCATCAGATGATTTATATAGAAATCTGTTTTTAATGCTTAGTGGAAATAAAACAATTAAAGAAGAATGTGCATTAGCTATAAATATATATGAAAATTTTTGTAAGGAAAGAAAAGAGTTAATATCAATTGAAGATTTAAGTAGGTCAAGAATTACTTATAATAACAATGTTATTCAATGTAGCTTTGTAACAGTTCAAAAGGCAATTTATCGTTTGAGTTTACTTGGAATAATTAAAGATTGGACCATAGAAGACTGGGGCAACAGAGGGAAGTTTAATATAGAATATGGTCATTGTGATTATCAAAATGCCTTTAATTCATTAAATAAGTATATCAAAAAATATGATATTGAATTTGATTTAAATAATAATAACCTTACAAAATATCAAAAGTATTATGATATTTTAAATAATAATAGCAAGGATAAGGTATATAACCTTATATATATATTAATTCAATGGAACTATGATAATATCTTTTATTCAAGAAGGTTATCACAAAAGAATCTTCTTGATTTATGTGATAGTTACTATACAAAAGGCAAAGAATATTTTAAAAATACATTAGAAGGATATTTTAAGATTTCAGATGAATCCTTTAAACTGGACCATTTAGTATACAATCCAGATGATTTTAATAATACATATGATATGATTTTTTCTAGTGAAGAAAATAAAGTTAAGAATTTAAATGCACTAGAAAAAACTGATGTGGCTCTTATGAGATTTTTAGAAAGCTACAGATATAATACTTCATTAAATTACTTAAGTGGAATTTTAGCATTAAAATTAGATAAATATAATGACAAACTAGTAAGAGATAGATTTAATTCAGCTTTTCAAAAAATTAATACCTATGATGATAAAAAGAAAAAAGAAATTTTTAATAAAACTATAGAGGTAGGAAAAACCTTAGATGAAAAAAATAGAGACTTTTTAGCAGAGGTATTATTAAAATATATCAAAAAGGAAGAGTTATATGATTCATTAAAAGATAATGTGAGTCTTGAGTTAATACTATCAGAGAAAGTCTCAATAATTAAAAAGTTAGGAGAAAAGATAAATGAATAGTTTAGATAAGTTAAATAATACAATAAATGATTTTCAAGTTCAGGTAAAGGAAATTGAAACAGTAGTGGACAAGCAAAAAAAATTAAATAATCTTGTAGATAAAGTTGATTT
This sequence comes from uncultured Eubacteriales bacterium, assembly GCA_900317445.1. Lineage (GTDB taxonomy): Bacteria > Bacillota > Clostridia > Clostridiales > Clostridiaceae > Clostridium. The sequence goes on from ONGV01000112.1 coordinate 3,400, forward strand.
AATAGTTAATGATGTAAAAGAAATTGAGAAGAAGGCAGACAGCTTATTAAACGCATCTGAAGTAGTGAAAAAAATAGGTGATACAAAGGATGAATTAAAAAATGAAGTTACGTGCCAATTCAAGGAAATGAAAAATACATTAAAAATTGATGTTAACGATACAATAAATAATGTAAAGAAAGAAATGGAAGCAGAAATTAAAAGAGAAATAAGTGATAATAATGATAATTTAAAGAAAAATATGGAAAAATCATTCGCAAATCTTAAAAGTGAATTAATTTATAAAAATGAAGTTACACAGAAATCACTAGAAAGTATAAATAATGAAACAAATATAAAAATAAATAATTTAGAAAATGAAATGAATAATAATATAGAAGAAAGGATTGATAAATTAAGTAAAGAAAACAAGGTATTATCAGGAATTGCAATTATATTACTTTTAATTAATTTAGCATTAATATTTATTATTAAATAAACACAAAATATAATTCTTATATTAGGAAATGATTTTTGAAAAGGTAATAACAAGGATTTCAAAAATAAAAACCAGAACTTAAGTTTTTAATTTAAGGTCTGGTTTTTTAGCATGTTAGTGATATGATTTGCTACATTTTTGTTACTTTTGATATAAATTCTACTTCATCTCCAATAATTTTATAAGGGGAATATTCTTTATAGCTTTCTAAGTTATTTAATGTTACTATTTGAACTCCTTGTTCTAATGTTGTTAATGTTAAATATTTAGATAATGAGGCTAATCTTTGTCCTTGTTCTGCCTCTAATACTAAACTACCTTCTTGGTTAAATTTCTTTGCAACTAGATAACACATTTTTTAAAGCCTCCTTGAATTCATCTTCATTTTTAATTTCATTATTATCATATTTTTTTCTTAAAAAAACTCCTATATTATTATTCTTTGTATGTTTATATAAATGTATATGTAACCAATCATTAAACCTTCTATCAAATTTAGAATTAATTTGTATTTCGATAGGATAATGTCTATTACTCTTTTGATAATACAAATGGATTCCTTTATATCCATCATCATTTACCTTACCATTTCTCATATCTGCAACTTTAAAAATACTTAAATCTTTTAATAATACTTCATTATAATCTTTTAATATTATTCTAATTCCCAACAAGTCATTATAGCACTTGTTAAGTTCTGTGCTGGGATAGTATTTATCATATTTTAATATACAAGATTGTATTGATTTTATCCTATAACTAAATTTAACATTTCTTAATAAGTTAGTACTTTCATAAAATTCTTTTATATCAAGTAACTCATTAATTAACTCTTTTTTATCAAATTTTCTTAAAGTATTCTTTAAGCTTTTACCTAATTTACTTTCATAGCTTAATTGTTTTAATAGTTCTTTATTTATGCCATAAAGCTCAAAGCTCATTAATATCACTGCTTTCTTTTATATTTTTAATATTAATAGTATATACAATAATTGTAGTAAAATAAACATAAAAAACAGCAATTTTTTTTAATGTATTTAAGCTTATTATTTTTATTTATTTTATCATTATTTTTACATTTTTTCTATACTTTTAGGATAAATTAATCTGTAAAGTATATGTAAGTATTTTGGAATATTCTATTATGTTATGAAGCAAGCAAGTGATATTTCCACTTGCTAGAACCCTAAGGGTCCAGAAAATTACAAGTAACAAGCATAATATAAGCTGTATTCAAAAGAGTATAGCTTTTGTTTTGAAAAGAATTATTTTCAGAAAATTACAATAAATTAATTTTACATAAAAGAAATAATAATATATAATGGAAGTGAAAAAATAAATAGGAGAATGTAATATGTCTAAAAATAATAATGAAATAAAGCATGAAGACTTAATAATGAAAAAAGCAATGGATGTATTTGCAGAAGAAGGATTAAAATATAACAATATAAATTTTTAAGGCATATATTTAGAATATTCTATATAATAATATACTAGATTAATTTATATGGAGATATTATGGCAAAGCAA
>ONGV01000180.1 GCA_900317445.1 uncultured Eubacteriales bacterium
ACCCATAATGTACCGTCCGTAGCGGTATGTTATATCCGTTTAACTAACGCTCCAAAATGATAACAAATTTATACTATCACAAAATTAGTAATACCGCAAGACATTTAAAGGTATATTATTTATAAATATATATCTGAAAATTCAATTTCTAACTGTTCTACCTTGTTTCTACTCATTAACTCATGATTTTCTTTGTTAGCACTAAGCTTTCCAACTGGTAATGTAACTATAAATTCAGAACCTTCATTTAGTTTGCTATTTAGTTGGATTTTTCCACCATGACTTTTAACTAAATAACTTACTAAATCTAATCCTATTCCACTACCTTTTCCTTCTATCCTTTTGCTATTTGTAGCTTGTTCAAATCTATTGAATATTTTCTTTTGCTCCTCTTCTGCAATTCCCATACCATTATCCTTTACAGAAATCTTTACATTATCTTTTTCTGCATTTAATGTTACTTCTATAATTTCATCTACTGGAGAAAATTTAATTGCATTTGATAATAAATTCATAACTATTCTATCTACAGCTTCTAAATCTGCGTTTATTATAAACTCTTCAACATTTGTATCAAATATTATATTTATCTTTTTTTCATTAGCATATACTTCTATGGAATCTACTATACTTTCAACAACATTTACAATATCAATGTTAGTTTTATTAAGTTGATAATTATCTCCTTCAAGTTTAGTAGTATCTATTAAGTTGTCTATAAGCTTTATAATCTTTAAGCTGTTTCTTTTAATTATCTTTCTATATTCATTAGTTTTTTCTTTTACTTCTTTGGAATTATCTGCATTTAGATACTTTAAACATTGAAGAACACTTAATATTGAATTTACAGGACTTCTTAAATCATGAGATATATTTATTAAAAAGTTTTCTTGTGAATTTATAGTTCTTCTTTGAAATTTTATTACATCTATTAGTTGTTCTTTTGTTAAATCACTTAATTTCACATTTTTAAAATCCATTTTCATTCCTCACTATATAATAAACATATTTTACAAATATTGTAATTTAATCTTATCACATAATTTCTTTAATGTAAATCTAATAAAAAAAATTTAATTTTTTATTAATGTTTAAAAATAAATTTTTTAGTCAATAATTTAGTTATATTTTTATGTAGGAGGAGCTTCATATGAAAAAAAATTCTAATTTATATATATTTATATTATTTTCTTTATTTATATTATTTCTATCTAACATTATAAATCCAAATCTTTTAACTAATTCTAAGTTAAAAAAAACTAAAAATGAAAATAATATTTCAAATAGTTTAGAGTTATCCAATTTATTTTTTAATTGTATAAAAAATAATATTATAAATGAAAGTAATAATTTATGTGATATTGATTATTATACAAAAGCTCTAAATTTTATAGATTATTCATCTTCAATATTAATAGAAGATAATGATATACTCTCACTAAAAAAATCAATAGAAGATAAAAAAAGTGAATATTTATCCTCTAACTCAAATTCTTCAATAACCACTTCATCCTCAATATTAAATGCTATATCCATAGCTACAATAAATAGTCTATCTATTGAAAGCTTAACTCCTTATTTAATACATGTTGATATAACAAATCAAAAAACATATATTTATGAAGGTTCAAAAAATAAATGGAATTTAATAAAATCCTTTATTTGCTCAACAGGAATAAAAGGGGAAGATACTCCAAGTGGTATATATACCATAAAAGAAAGAGGAAAATGGTTCTTTTCAGAAAAATATAATCAAGGTGGAAGGTATTGGGTTCAATTTTTTGATGACTATTTATTTCATTCAATACCTTACAACAAAGAACAAACTCAAATAGTAGATAACACTTTAGGTATCCCTTCTTCTCATGGCTGTATAAGACTTTCTGAGGAAGATTCAAAATGGATATATGATAATATTCCTTCAGGAAGCAAAGTTATTATAAAATAATTCTATTTTTCATATAAAAAAGCAGAGTGAACATATTATTTTTTCTAAAACTCTAATTTAAAATAATATATTTCCTCTGCTTTAATTTAACATTTTAATTCTTTATCTAAGAAGAATGAATATAAATAACTTTCATTAACTACTTTTCCTGTTATTTTTTCTAATGCTTCTTTATAATATTCTAATTGTGCCTTATATTTCTCTATTAATTCATCTTCTTTTCCTCTTTCAACATAGTCAGTTTTATAATCAACTAAAATTACATTACCTTCTTCATAGAAAAATAAGTCTATTACCCCTTGAAGTCTTACTTTTTCACTTTCAGGAATATTAGTTAAATTAGAATCTGTTTTACTAGCACTTATTTCTGTATAGAAAGGTAATTCTTTATATACTACACTTCCTAATTTATACGCTTTTAATACCCTTTTTCCTAAATTACTCTTAAAAAAGTTATATATCTTCTTTACTCTTATTACTTTAAACTCTTCTTCACTTAAAAGTTCATTATAAACCATTTCCCTAATCTGATTTTCTATTTCTTCAATGGTATTAACCTTATTAAAATCTAGTTTTTGCATTACAAAATGCATTGCAGTTCCTCTTTCTGATGGTGTTAAACCTCTTTCTTCTTGAAGGAATTTAGGTTTTGGTACAATTTTTTCTGAATATAAACTTCTACTACTTGTAAGTTCTAATTCTTCTTGATTTTTTTTCTTTAACTCTGATACTGAAAAATTGCTTTTAATAGTTGTAGATGATTTAAATGGATAAATATAATTTAATCTATTAACTATATTTTTATCTATAGTATTACAATCAAAATTTATTAATAAATCTTTCTTATCTTCATTAACACTTTCTTCATCTTTATCCACAACTAATTGACTCTTTTTCCACTTAACAATTTTCCATGTGGATAAATCATCTTTTAATTTAATATCTATAGGACCAACCTCTTCTCTTATACATTCACCATTTCTATGTTTACATAAAGCCATACCAATCCAATCTAAATATGATTTTCCTTTAGATACTTCTGAAGAAATTATTCTTTCCTCATTTAATGCAGCTGCATTACAACATTTATTAGCCCATCTTCCTAAATTTGAAGTTGCTCCTGTTAAAATAAGTTTTTCTTTTGCTCTTGTAAATGCAACATATAAAATTCTCATTTCCTCAGACAATGTTTCAAATCTTGTTTTTTGTTTTATAGCTTCTTTAGCTAATGTGCTATAACTTACTCTTCTTTCAACATCAACAAAATCTGGTCCTAATCCTAAATCATCATGGTAAAGAATATTTTTATTTAAATCCATAAGATTAAATTGTTTTCCTGTGCCACATAAAAATACTACTGGAAACTCAAGACCTTTACTTTTATGAATACTCATAATTCTAACAACATCTTCGTTTTCTCCAAGTATTTTAGCACTACCCATATCTCCTGAAGATTTTCTAAGTTTATTAATAAAGTTTATAAAGTTAAATAATCCTTTAAAGCTAGTATCTTCATATTGTTTTGCTCTTTGAAAAAGAACCCTTAAATTTGCCTGTCTTAATGCTCCATTTGGCATAGCTCCAACAAAACCATAATAGGCTGTATCCATATATATATACCATATAAATTCATCTATAGGCATAAAGGTACTTCTTTCTCTCCAAGTATCAAGCTTTTCAATAAAATTTCTGCATTTTTCTTTTAAAGTTTCCTTTGCTTTAGTTTCTCCAAAAACTATCTCTTCCATATTTTCATAAAAATATTTTTCTTTATTTATAAGTCTTATATCCCCAAGCTCCTCTGGAGTAAAATTCATTATAGGAGAACGTAAAAGTGCTATCATTGGAACATCTTGCATAGGATTATCCACAACTTTTAACAATGACATAATTGTTCTTATTTCTATTGACTCAAAATACCCTGTTCCTGTGTCTGCATAAACTGGAATTCCTTCTATTCCAAGTTCATCTAAAAAAACTTCTGACCAATTTTTAGTTGCTCTTAAAAGTATTACTATGTCTTTATAAGCTATAGGTCTATAATCATCTTCCCCATTTTCATTTTTATAGGCTACCATAAAAGGCTTTTTACCTTCCTCTGGATTTACTAATTCCTTAATTCTTTTAGAAACTATTCTAGCTTCTAAATTAATTGCTCCAATATCCTCTTCTTCATCTAAATCTTCTTCACTATTTTCCTCTGATTTATCTAAAATATGAATTTCTAAATCCCCTCCAATTTCTCCTATTCCTTCACATTCTTTAAAGCTAGCTCCTAAATTTAAAGCTTCTTCATTTGTATATTCTAATTCTCCAACTTCTTTAGACATAAGCATTTTAAAAATAAAATTAACTCCATTTATTATTTCCTCTCTGCTTCTGAAGTTTTTATATAATTGAATCTTTCTATTTTTTCCTTCTGTAGTAGAATAAGTATTATACTTTTCTAAAAATAACTCTGGTTTTGCTTGCCTAAATCTATAAATACTTTGTTTAACATCTCCAACCATAAAAACATTAGGATTTTCACTATATTTTCTAGAAACTAAATCAATTATAGCCTCTTGAACATTATTTGAATCTTGATATTCATCAACTAATACTTCATAAAAATATTCCTTAAATTTCTGTGAAACCTTTGATTCTTCTGAAGTTAATATCTTTAAACATAAATGCTCTAAATCATTAAAATCTAGTACTCCCTTTTCTTTTTTACTTTTAGCAAATCTTTCTCCAAATTCTATAATTAAGTTTGCAAGTTCTTTCATTAATGGATATGAACTTTTTATAGCTATAAGCATTTCTTCTGGATGCATAAAAAATATCTTATCTCTAAGTTTATCTAATTTTTTCTTTACATCCATTCTAATATTTTTTACCATTTCTTGAACACTTATATCAGATACATTTGCTTTTCTTACAGTTTTTAATTTTGAAAATTCATAGTCATTAAAAGCATCATATAAATTAGTAATTCCTTCATTAAGGCTATAATATATATTTTCTATTATAGAAATATCATCACTAAATGTTTCTACATAAGGTTCAAGACCATCTGTTTCACTACTTAACTCTAAAGCCATATTTGTCATGCTTATTAAACCTTCAAGTTCAATCTTTGTATTTTCTCTTATAACCTTCATCCAAGGAGTTTCATCTAGTTCTTCTACATCATTTATATTAAATTCTTCACTTTTATCTCTAAGCCATTTTTCTGGCCAAGGCCCACTCATAGAAAATTTAAATAAATCTAATACTATTTCTTTTAATTTATCATCATTTTTTGAATTACTATATGCTTCAACTAAATTCAAAAAATTTATATCATCATTTTCATACTTATCTTCAAACAAATCATCAATTATTTCCTTTTTAAGAAGTACTCCTTCTGTTTCATCTAAAATTCTAAAGGAAGGGTCTAAATCTATAACCTGAAAGTTATTTCTTATTACTTCTAAGCAAAAAGAATGCATTGTTGTTATATTAGCCCTACTTAATAATGTAAGTTGCTTTTGAAGATTTGTAGAGTTTGGATTTTTTTCTAAAGCTTTTGTAATTGCCGTAGCTATTCTTTCTCTCATTTCAGATGCAGCAGCACTTGTAAATGTAACAACTAATAATTTATCTATATCTATTGGATTTTTTTCATCAGTTATAATTCTTATTATTCTTTCAACCAAAACAGCAGTTTTTCCTGAACCAGCTGCAGCTGCTATTAGTAAATTTGAATTTCTTGTTTCTATAGCTGATAGTTGTTCTTTAGTCCACATTGTTTTTTCCATTACTTTTCATCTCCTCCCTCTATAAATTTTTTCATTTGGTCCCAAATAAATTTTTCATCTTTTTTAACAATAGTCTTATATTTATTATCTTTTATGCTAGTGTCAAATTGACATATTGACGAATAATCACAATACTTACAATAAGCTGTTTTATCATTTTTACATGGCTCTATCTTTATTTTTCCACTAAGCATATCTTCACAAAGTTCTACCATTTTATCATTAACATATTCTCTTAATATATTAAATTGTTCCTCTGTTACTACTGCACTATTTGAAGAAAAATCTCCATCCTTTTTAAAGGCTGCTGGTATTACTAAAGAGTAAGTTGTCATTTCTTTATCCATTGAACGTACAATTTTTGCATCTTTTAATAATAATCCATCCATCTTTAATTTCTTTAAAACTTCATCTTGTATTTCTTCATCCTTTAACTCCACATTACTTTTTATAATAGGGTCATCTATTTTAAAATATAAAATTGCTCCTGGAAATGCTTGCTTTTTTAAAATATATTCAGAATTTCTTAAAATTGCATCAAGATAAACTAATAACTGAATTTGAATTCCATAATAAAGTTCATTTAGATCAAACTTTTTAGCACCTGATTTATAATCTATAACTCTTATATAAGTTTTATTATCTAAGTTTAAGGTATCTATCCTATCAATTCTTCCAGTTAAAAATACCTCTTCTCCTGATGGAAGTTTTAATTTTATAGGTGCTCCTTCTCCACCACTTCCAAATACATACTCATTACTGAATATTTCAAATTCTCCCCTTCTCATTTGCTCTGCAATTATTGAAACAGATTTTGTTATAATTCTTTTAAATCTATCTGTAAAATACTTATACTTTTTACTACTTTTTAAAATAGAATTACTATCCTCTTTTAATTTTTCATTTACAAGATTTCCAACTATATTTCTACATCTTTCAAGATTAAGTTCAGACCATTGTATTTTTTCTTCTTTTACCTTTTTAGTAAACCTATCTAAAATATCATGCATAAAAGAACCTAAATCTGGAGCAGAAAATTCATATATTTTTCTATCCTTTGCTTTTAATCCATACTGAACAAAATAAGCAAATGGACACTCTGCATATTTTTCAAGCCTTGATACACTAAACATAAGTTTTCCATAATCATTACTATATAACTCTTTTATTTTTTCTCTAGAAAGACTATCTTTTGTGTTACTATAATTTAATCCTTCTAAAATATTACCTGATTTGTTTTTAAACTCTTCCTTATCTTTATACCAACAATAAACAGACTTCCAATAGTCCTCAATTTCTTCATTATCATAATTTTTTCTAATAGCTAATATAAATTCATTAAAGGTTGGAATAGGAGCTGTTATTTTAAATAATTTATCATTTTTTCTTCTTTCGTTTACTATATCACTTTCTTGTATAAGCTTTGGAAATATTCTTTTTATTCTAGGAACTATTATAGAGGCTCTTAATGATTTTCCTTCAAAGTCTGCCATAGGATAACTTATCATTAAATACTTACTAGCTAATGTTAATGCTGTATAAACTATAAATTGTTCTTCAAAAACCTTAGTTTTATTAGTAGATGCAATTTCAAGTCCTACCTCTTTAAGTTCTTCTCTATCTAAGTCTGATAATATTCCTTCATCTTTATTAATTGCAGGTAAAACTCCATCATTAACTCCTACAATAAATAAAGCTTTAACTTCTCTTCCCTTTATTCTTGCTATATCCCCTATATTAACCTGGTCTAAAGCTACTGGAATTACTCCTATTTCCTTATTTTCAAGACCTGCATTAATAACTTTATATATTTCTGCTACCTCAAGAGTTTCCTCTCCTAAAACATCTACCATTTGGTCTAATATTTCCATTACAATTGAAGGTACTTGTTCATATTCCATAACCTTTTCTTGCATTTTATATTTTTCAAAAGTTTCAATTCTTTCATCAAGTCTTGAAAATACATCTAATTCTAAGAGAAAATCATAAATAGCTTTACATACATCCTTAACATTTTTTCTTTCTTTTATTGATGAATGAAACTTTAAAAGAGGTTCTCTAACTTTAAGCATTATCTTTTTAGGACTTAATTCTTCCTCATCTTCATCTAGTTCTATTTCTCCAGTCCATTTAAAACTCTTTATTCCATTAGCTAAAACATAATTTTCAAGAATATCAATTTCTTTCATTGAAATTCCTGTTAAACCACTTTTAAGATACTTAAACACTCCTTCATAAGACCAATTTCTTAAGTAAACTTCAAAGGCAGATAATATTAACATAACTAAAGGATTACTTAAAACATCTATTTTTTTATCCATAAAATAGGGTATTTCATAATCATTAAATATAACCTTTATTATTTTTTCATAGCTTTCAATTTCTCTACATACAACTGAAATATCTTTGTATCTATAGTTTTCCTCTCTAATAAGCCTTAAAATTTCCTTTGCTACTTCCTCAACCTCATCATAGGAATTATTAGCTTTATATAATCTAATATCCTTTGGTTTATATGGATATTCTTTAAATGGATAAGTATAAAAATATCTTTCTAAATGATTTAATTCATTGCTATTTTTAAATCTAATACTTTTTTCTTCATTTAAATTAATAGGTTTTAAATAGGATATATTATTTTCTTGCATCATTTCTAAAATCTTTTTTTCAGTTGATTTTATTGGATTAAATACATCAGTTACTTCACTTTTAGAATTTCCTACTTCGTCCATACATAATGTTATATTTACTGTTTTACACTTTTTAGCTAATTCCTTTATAATCATCATTTGTTGAGGTGTAAAGGTTGTAAATTCATCTATCCATACTTCTGCATTAGAATATAAATCACTCTTTTTAAGTTTTTCTGCAAGTAATGTAAGCTCATCATCTGCATCTATTGTATTTTCATTTATATTATCATTAAACTTTTTTAATATTATTGATAAATCTTCAAGCTTCTTTTTTAATTCCTCTTCTTTTATTTCATCTATCTTATTATCTATAAGTTCATTTGTAATATTATATTTTTTTAATTCTGTTAAGGCTTTAGAAATTATATCAGTAAAACCTTTTTCTTTGTATATTCTATTAAAATACTGAAAGCCTTCATTTTCTTCTTGAAGAATTTTATATATAAGCATACTTCGACCTGAATCCTTCATTATATTATGAACACGGCCACCACATTCTTCAAATACTTTATGGGCCATCCTTTTAAAGCTTAATACTTCTATTCTTAACAAACCTTTCTCTGAAACCTTTTTTAATAACATTGTTTCCCTTTGAAATGTATATTGTTCTGGAACTATATATATTAATTTTCTATTGCTATCAGTTTCTAGTTTTTTCTTTATTTGATTTAAACAAAAACCACTTTTTCCACTTCCTGCTCTTCCATAAACAAACCTTATGCCCATTTGTTCATCTCCTTTTATATATTATTTATTATAATTATAACAATTAATAGCTTTTATAAAATTATAATTTTTCATAAAAAAGCATACTGAATATATTATTTTGCTCTTCCGTCGACAAGCTCCAAGTCAGGACAAAATAATATATTCACTATGCTCTAACTAAAAGAAAGGAAATTCTTAAACTTTTTTCTTTTATTAAACTTTATTATTAACCTAACAAGTTATCCATAGTTTTCAGAATATATAATTTCCTATAGAATAAAAAAAGAGCCTTCCCCTTTAGGCTCTTTTTAAAAAAAATATAAATCAACTGGCTATGTAGAAATTATATTTTTAAACAAATTTATTTTTAACTTAATCATATCATAATTATATGCTATTTTCTTAAGCATGTCATCATACAAAAGTATGAGAAAAGTATGATATTTTTAATCTTTTTTCATATTTTTTATTACTAACATAGCCTCATTTTTATTTTTTACATTTAATTTTGAATAAATATTAGATATATGAGTTTTCACTGTTGATATTTTTATATTAAGTTGTTCTGATATATCCGCATATTTAAATCCATCCATTAATAAATTCAAAACTTCTTCTTCTGATTTAGTTAAAGAATTTACTATTTGATTTAATTGATTGGTCATCTTATTTGGTGATAAAATAGCACTTTTATTTGCTGCATTTATTAATTTCTTAACATATTTTTTTAATTCTAAACTTAACTTATTTCTACTCTTTAAATATTTATTTAAGATAATTGCACATAACTTTCCTTCATCAGCAAATATTCTCACATATTTATATCTAAAAGCACTTTTAACTGCATAATCTATATAACATAAAGCTTTTTCTTCTTCATTACATTTGTAATAACACATAGCTCTTAAAATATTAATTTCTATCATATCTAAAGTTCTATTAAGATTCTTTAAATTTGCTGATATACTTTCTAAACAAATAAGTGCTTGTGTATACATATTGTTATATATATAGGTTCTAAGAATAGCTATATAAAAAAACATCTTATTTATAGAAAACTCTTCTATTATTATTCCATTTGGTAATGTACTTACCCAGTTTAAAGCATAATCTAAGTTCCCTAAATTTAGCTCAATTCTTACTTTTAAAGCTTTCATATTATTTTCAAGTTGAATAGCTTTTTCTTCTTCAATTTTATTTTCAAGAACTTGTAATAGTTCTTTTATTTTATAAATTTGTCCCTGAGCTCTTAATATTTTTATAAGAGTAAAAGTCCCTAAAAAATAAACCTCTATAGAACCTCCATTGTAACTAGCTGCAACACCTTTAGATGCTCTAATTAATGCATTATTTAAATTATCTCTTTCATAAAGTATTTCAGCTATAGCCACATCTAGTAAACCTAAACTATCATTTGCAAACATTTCTTTAATACTTTCTTTAAACATAGATTCAACAAATTTATAATGAATGCTCCAAGAAGAAAAATCTCTTACTCCTCTTAATATACTAGGAATATTAAGCATAAGACATGTTGCTGACAAATGATAATTGTTTTTTTCTAAAATATGCTTACATTCTTTGAAGCTTTCTAAAATCCTTCTAGGTTCCATTTTTATTGCTATTTCAGCATATAATATTACAACCTCTAATTTTGCTCTTTTAATACCATCTTTTGATATTAAATTTTTCATATTAATTAAATTTTTATAGGTTTCTTGTAAATCTCCCTTTTGAGAAATAAACTGATTTAAAAACTTTGCACCATATAAAACAGGTGATTTATTTATATATTCTTCTGGAATAATATCTATATATTTATTTATAATTTTAAGATTTAAATTTATATATGTAATGTTTGATAACTTTTCTAGTATTTCTATTGCTTCTTTATAGTATCTAGCATTACAATAATAATCTATTGCCTTTACTTCTTCATTATTGTTTATATAATATTCTGCTATTTGACCATACATTTTATTAATATCATCTTTTGAATATCTTTTTTCCATTCTATATTTTAAATATTCTTTTATATAATTAATATATTTATAAACTCCAGGTCTTATTTTTATAAAGAAAATCCCTCCATTAAAAAGATTATTAAATATTTTTTCTATATTATCTATATTTTTACACTTTGCAATGAATTTAAATATTCCTAAATCTATTTCATCTAGTAATGAAAGTTCTATAGCAAAATCCTTAATATTATCATCTAATTTTTCAAAAATTCTATAATCTAAAAAAACGTATATATTTAATATAGCATCTTTATACATTTGCTCATTAAATTCGTTATCATTAAGTTTTAATGCTCCTAATATACCACTTAACCCCATTACCCATCCTTCAGTAACTTTTTTAATTTTTTTAAGATTTTCATCATCTACATTAAATCCATTTATTTTAAAATAATCTAATATTTCTTGATCATTAAATAAAAAATCTACATAATTTATTATTTCCAAGTCTCTTTTTATTAAGAAATATTTCAATCCATTTGGAATATTAAAACAACTAATAAAGATAAGTTTATATTCTTCTGAAATTTCATCAATTACAGAAAATAATATTTTATCTTTATCTTTTAGTCTTTCAAAATTATCTATTACTATAATTTTTTGCTTTTCATTTTTATCAAATTCTTTTGCCTTTTTTGATAATATCTCTGCAAGTTTATCACTTTCTATTCCTTTTTTATCTATTGAATACCATAAAACTTCTTCATCTATATTATTACACCATTCTCTAACTATAGTTGTTTTTCCACATCCAATAGGTCCATTAACATATATAATTTTTACATTATAAATTTCATCTAATAATTTATTAATATTTTCTTTCTTTACTAATACAGATGATTTATTTTTTCTTGCCTCATTATTCCCTTTCATCTTACATCCCCACATTCGGCCTAAAAATTTAAACACCACATATAATATTATACTACAAATAGGGAATAAATAAAAGCACCTACCAATTGATAGATGCTTTATGGCGGAGAAACCGGGATTTGAACCCGGGCGCCAGTTGCCCAACCTACGCCCTTAGCAGGGGCGCCTCTTCAGCCACTTGAGT
>ONGV01000285.1 GCA_900317445.1 uncultured Eubacteriales bacterium
ATTTTCATTCCATTCTTTAATTTCATAATCAGGTAACTTTTCTTTCCAAGTTGCCATGCATTTTTTTATTAAATCAGGCTTTTCTTTTCCTCCAAACCAACAATAATGTATAATCTTAGGAATACAATTCATAAATACCTCCTATTTTATTAGCATCTTTATATTTTTCATCTTTAAAGTTAACTAGATTTTTTCCAAGGTAAACTGACATAATAAGAAACATATAAGTTCCTATAGAATCAGTAAAAATAGATTCTGCACCACTTGCAATTATTATATAAGCAAATATTGTGAAAGCCGCTACTTTTTTATCATAACTATAAAAATATCTTTGTTTTATTGATATATATATACATACAAGAATTACTACAAAAAACATAAATCCTATAATTCCAAACTGCCCATATATATATGGCCAAAATGTATCTCCTATATAACCATAAGAATTTTCCATTAAACCCATAACATTATTTATACCATATTGTGAATAAATAGGAGAATAATATTCTCCAGAAATACTAGATGAAAAACTTCCAAAACCAGATCCTAATGGAAAATAATCTCTGGCAATTTTTAATCCTACAATATATAATGCTGGTCTTGCTGCTGTTAAACCATAATAAAAAACCTCTTTTATCTTTTCAGAACTCATTATAAATCCTACTATTAAAATTAATAACAAATGACTTATTTTTATTGATTCTTTATACTTTAATATTAGACCTATTATTATATATGCTAAAATTAAAGTAAATCCTTTATTTCTAACTGTTATTAAAATTACAAATAACGCTTCAAAAATAATAAATTTATCATACTTTTTTTTATCTTTATTTGCTAATATTACTGAAAAGAGCATTCCCATAGCAGAAACCAAATATGTTGGATGTGAAAACATAAATTTATAACATTTAATTCCGTATCTTATTTCTCCAGACATACCTATTCCAACTAATTCTTCTAATATTCCACATATAAATATAATAGTTATATATATTCTTGATTTTTTTGCCAACTTTGATAATAATAATTCTTTATTTATATCATTACTAAGTATTAATCCTCCAATATACATGACTACAAATTTTGAAATAGCTAATATATCTTTATATCGTGCAATAGCTACTGGCTGAATTTCATTTATTTTTGTACTTATTAAACCTATTCCTATAAAGCAAAAATACATTATTATAATCAACTTTTCAATATTAAATAGAGAAGGTCTTCTTTTCTTGTTTAAAAGAGCTATTCCGGAAAAAATTACAATAAAAATAGTTATAAATTCATCTAAATATGACCAATAAGATTGAAATCTTCCTAAAAGATTTTGAAATACTATGAAATCAAATATAAAATAAAAAAATAAAAACATATTTACCCTTCCAATTCAAAAACTTAATCTATTCTAATAAAAACTTATACTAATACTTATTAAAAAAATTAAAATAAAATTTTTTAATTTTTATTTCTTCTCCAATACAGTTAACATCTTCATTCAATAATAATTTTTCAGAAGAATTAGTTAAGAATTCTATATCTACATTTAACTTTTTATTTGCTAACAACGTAATATTTGACATATCTGTATTTCTAATATCATTATTATGAGCATCAGACCCAATAAAATTATATATATTATTATTTATTAATATTTCAGCTGTTTTCTTTACTTTTTTCCCAAATGTTCCTAATAAGCTTCCTGAATTTACTTGAAATAATAAACCTTCTTTTACAAATTTGTTTATATTAGTTGGATCATTTATTATTGGCATATATCTTTCTGGATGAGCTAATACTATTTTTATTCCTTTTATTTGTAATTCATAAAAAATATTTAATATATTATCATTGTTAAATTTATCCATAGGCAATTCAATTAACATATATTTAGTATCATTTATTGTTCCTATTATTCCTTCTTCATACCACTTTACAAGATTATTATGAAAATAAATTTCTTGTCCATGATATATATCTATATTTAAATTCATTTTTTTAATATCAACTCTTAAATTGTTTACCATTTCTTTTATTTCATAATAGGGAACTTGTCCATATCCTATACAATAATGAGGTGTTGCTACTATTTTTTTTGTTCCATTATTCGCTGCTTTATGTAACATTTCAAAAGTCATATCTTTACTTTTAGAGCCATCATCAACATTAGGTAATATATGAGAATGAATATCTATCATAATTCCTCCTACTTATCATCATTACCATAATAATAATAATGATAATATTTTCCTCTTTTTTCTTCTACACCATTTAATATTGTTCCTATGATGTTAGCTCCAACCTTTTCTAATAAACTTTTTGCTTGTAATAATGAATCTTTATTTGTAACATTAGACTTAACTACTAAAATTGTAGCATCTACCTTTGTTGAAAGTATTTGTGCATCTGTAACTGCTTGTAATGGGGCTGTATCTAAAATTATAATATCAAATTCTTCTTTTAATTTTTCTAATAGCTTTTCCATATTTTTAGAACCTAACATTTCGGCTGGATTTGGAGGTATTTTTCCTGCTGGTATTAAATATAAATTTTCAATATCTTTTTTAACTATATTTTCAAATTTTTCTTTTCCTATTAATATATCAGAAAGTCCTTCAATATTGGATATCTTAAAAATTCTATGCATTGAAGGTTTTCTTAAATCACAATCAATTAATACTACTCTTTCTCCATTTTGAGCAAAAGCTATAGCTAAATTACTACAAGTTGTGGATTTTCCTTCCCCAGGCTCAGCACTTGTTACAACAATACTTTTTACTTTTTTATCAAAAGAAGAATATTGTATATTAGTTCTTAATGTTCTATATGCTTCTGCCAATACAGATTGTGGTTTGTCCTTAATTATAAACATATATTCCCTCCTAAGTTCTTTATTGTTCTTTTTCCATAGGAATAACTCCTAATACAGGAAGTTCAGTAACCTTTTCTAAATCTTCTTCATCTTTTATACTTTTATCTAATATCTCTAATATCAAACATAAAATCATACCTACAATCATTCCAATTGCCAATCCAATTGCTATATCTAATTTTTTATTAGGACTAATTGGTGATTGTGGTATTTTAGCAGATTCAATAACTTTTACATTAGCATTTTTTACTAATTCATTGGCAGTATTTATAAATTCATTAGTTACACTTTCTACTATTTTTTGTGCTTCTTCAGGATCTTCACTAACATAAGAAATACTTAAAATTTGAGTATTTATTGTTGTTGATACACTTAAATTTTTTAATACATCTTTAGCTTTTTTATCAATATCATTCTCATCTAATGCTCTTGTAACTAAATCATTTGTTTTTATTATTTCTAAATAACTCTTTGATATATTTTGATATAATTGAACATCATTGTTGCTATAAACTTCACCTGAATTTTCATCTTTACCTACAAAAAGCTTTACTGTAGATTGATAGTTAGGTTTTAAAATAAAAAAACTAACAAATGTTGCACTAATAACAAAAAGTAAAATGCTTATTACTAATAATTTCCATCTCTTCTTTATGGCCTCTATTATTCCTGATAAGTTAATAATACTTTCATTTGTCAAATTATCGTTCACTATTTTTCCTCCTTAACGAATCCTTCTTAATTAAAAATATAATTAAATTTACTCTACTTTTCCAACTCCAGATAATACAATACCTTTATTATGATCTAATGCCCAACTTATTCCCCAGTCATTTTGGAATATTAATAGATTTCTATCTTTAAGGTCTTTAACTTTCTTTGTATCTGAAGTAAGATTTAATGTTTCAGGATCTAAATTTTCATTTTCAATCCATCTTACATATCTGTAAGGTAATCTTTCCATTTTTATATCTACATTATATTCGCTTTTTAATCTGTATTCTAAAACTTCAAATTGAAGTACACCAACAACTCCAACTATTATCTCTTCCATTCCTATGTGAAGTTCTTTA
>ONGV01000208.1 GCA_900317445.1 uncultured Eubacteriales bacterium
CACCTTTTCCAAAATTTATATCAAGCTTTTCATAGTTTCTATAATTAATTAACATTAGTTTTTTTATAAACATCTATAAACACCCATCTAATTATATCACAAAGCTAAAATAAACTCACCTGTGGATTACTTTATAATCCTCACCTTCAAAGCTAACCACATCTCCATCTCTTAGCTTTTTTCCACGTTGAGTACATATTTCACCATTAACAGATACAAGGTTTTCTTGTATACACATTTTTGCTTCTCCACCTAAAGAAACTGACCCACACCATTTCAAAAAAGAGTCTAATTTTATAAATTCTGTATTTATTTCAATTTCTTTCATTATTATAATTATTGCATAAATATCAATTATTTATACATTTCCTCCTATCTTATTAGTCTTACTGGTAAAATTAAGTATTTATATGAATCATTATCCTTAGCTTTTATTACACAAGGTGTTATACTTGATGTCATTTCTAATCTTATAATATCTTCTTCCATATTCTTTAATACATCAAGTAAATATCTTGAATTAAATGCAATTTCAAGTTCTTCTCCTTGCATATTTATTTCAACTTCTTCTCTTACTTTTCCTAATTGAGAATTTGATGTTATAACTAATACATCATCTTCTATTTTTAATTTAATTAAATTGCTATTACCTTCTTTAGACATTAAGGAAGCTCTTTCAATACCATTTTGTAAATCTTGTCTATTTACAAAAACTAAAAGTTTATGTTCTTGTGGTAATAAAGAAGCATAATTTACAAATTTACCCTCTAATAATCTAGAAATAATTTTTGTATGCTCTAAATTAAATAATATTTGATTTTTAGTAAAAGTAATATTCACCAAGTTATCCACATCTTCAAGTATTTTAGACACCTCATTTAATGTTTTTCCGGGGATAACAACTTCCACATCAAATTCACTATCTAAGTATTCACTTTTTACTGCAAGTCTATACCCATCTAAAGCTACAAGATTAAGACTTTTATCTTTAATTTCAAATAGTACTCCTTGTAGTATTGGTCTTGTTTCATCTTGAGCTACTGAGAAAGAAGTGCTTTTTATCATATTTTTTAATATATTTTGTGGAACACTTATTTGTTTTTCATTTGTTATGTCTGGTAATGCAGGATATTCTTCTGGATTCATTAATACTACATTGAATATGGATTTTTCGCAACTTATTTGTACAGTATCATTTTCAATAATTTCAATTCTTACTTCAGAGTTTGGTAGCTTTCTTATAATTTCTCCAAATATTTTTGAATCTATAACTATACTTCCTTGTTCTAATACATCTGCTTCTACCTTTGTTTCTATTGATAAATCTTTGTCTGAACCTATTAGAGTTATTCCATTAGAATCAGTTTTTATATAAATACCTTCTAAAATAGGCATAGTTGATTTTCCTGTTATTGCCTTTTGAACTATTAAAATACCTTCTTGTAATTTTTGTTTTTCACATATAAAAATCATAAATAACCTCCAAAAATAATTCACAATTGTTAATTGTTGATTTTCTCTATATAGTATAGATAATATAAATAAATATAGTAGTAGTAGTAGTAGGGGCTGTGGATTTGTGGATAACTACGAAAAACATAGTTATAATCAGTATTACAAAGAAAAAAAACTGTGGATAACTAGTGGATAATTTGTTTCAGTTATCCACATTATTAACTGGTAAAATTTTTCTTTAGACTTATCCACAGGTTATTATGTATATCTGTTGATTAAATTTGGGTTAATTTTTTAGTTATGTCATCTATAGTACTTTGTAATCCTTCATCTGTTTTAAGATTTTCAGAAATTTTTTCATATGCATGAATTACAGTAGTATGATCTCTTCCACCAAATTCTTCACCTATCTTAGGAAGTGACATATCTGTTAGCTTTCGACTTAAATACATGGCTATTTGTCTTGGGTAGGCAACATTTCTTGTTCTTCTTTGAGATTTAAAGTCTTCTACCCTTAAATTAAAATAGCTAGATACAATATCTTGAATTGACTCTATTGTTATGCTTTTTCCTTGTTTTTTAGATATAATATCTTTTAAAGCTTCAGAAGCTAAGTCTACACTAACCTCTCTGTTTGTTAATGATGAATAAGCTACTATTCTTATAAGTGCACCTTCAAGTTCTCTTATATTTGATTTTATTTTTGTTGCAACATAAACCATAACTTCATTAGGTACATTAAGTCTTTCTAAATCGGCCTTTTTCTTCAATATTGCCATTCTTGTTTCAAAGTCTGGTACTTGAATATCAGCAATAAGACCCCATTCAAATCTAGAACGTAATCTATCTTCTAAGGTTGGAATTTCCTTAGGAGGTCTATCTGATGATAGTATTATTTGTTTGTTTGCATCGTGTAATGCGTTAAAAGTATGGAAAAATTCCTCTTGAGTTCCTTCTTTTCCAGCAATAAATTGAATATCATCTATTAATAGAACATCTACATGTCTATATTTATTTCTAAATTCTTCGTTTTTATCATGTTTAATTGCATTTATAAGTTCATTTGTAAATTTTTCTGATGATACATATTCAACTTTAGCATTAGGATTATTTTCAAGAATATAATGACCTATTGCATGCATTAAGTGAGTTTTTCCAAGTCCAACTCCTCCATATATGAATAAAGGATTATAAGCTTTAGCTGGAGCTTCTGCAACAGCTAAAGAAGCGGCATGAGCAAATCTATTACTATTACCAATTACAAAGGAATCGAATGTGTACTTAGGATTAAGAGTATTAGATATTTCTTCATTTAAAGGTGAACCTTTAATTTTTATAGCTTTATTTTTTTCCTCTAAGGCAACTTCAGAGGAAATTAAAAATTCCAATTTATATAGTTTAGAACAAATACCTTGAATTGAATTTGCAACTAAATCTTTATATCTATTATTAAGAATGTCACGAGTAAAAGAATTAGGTACACTAATTTTTATTGTGTCTTCTGATATTGATATGGGGTTACAACTTTTCATCCAAGTATTAAAACTTACTTCGCTCATTTCATTTTTTAAAACATTTAATGTTTGTTCCCATAAGTCTTGCAAATTAGCATCCATTATTTATCCTCCAAAAAAATTTTTTTTATAGTTATTAACAAGAAATCCACAGAATATTAACAACTTATACACAGAACATAAAAGAATAAATTTTTCTTGTTGAAAAAGTGGATAAAGTTATCCACATGTGGATAACTTTTATGTCCTAAAAAAGTTATCCACAGGAATATGAAAAAAATTATAAACAGTCTAAATATCTCTGAATTTAGCATAAAATAAAGAAAAAATAAAAAAAGACATGTGAAAATATAAAGTTTTTAACAAGTTATTCACAGACTTATTCACATCTGTGGATAAGTCTATTTTATCAACAAGTTATTCACAATCTTTTATTATAATAGCATAATAGAAGACCAGGATTCAATAAGTTATCCACAAAAAAATTCATCACTTAATTTTTATTAATAATTAAACTAAGTTCTTGACACAATATAAGTAAATATATATAATTGATTAAGTAACTTAAAATTTAGATTAATAGTTAATTACTATAAAAAATTGATAACGTAAAGGGGGTGTAGTGATAATGTTCATGACATACCAACCTAAAAAGAGACAAAGAAAAAAAGAACATGGATTCAGAAAAAGAATGAGTACTTTATCTGGAAGAAACGTTCTTAAGAGAAGAAGACAAAAAGGTAGAAAAAAATTAACAGCATAAGGGCCGCATTTGTGGCCTTTTTTCTGCAAAATGCGGAAAAAGGAGTATAGAAATACCTATGGTTTATAAATTAAAGAAAAATATTGAGTTTAGAATTGTATATAGAAGAGGAAAATCTTTTGCTAATGATATTTTGGTACTATATGTATTAAAAAATAACAAAAATAAAAATAAAGATAATTCCTTATATAATAAAGTAGGGGTTTCTGTAAGCAAAAAAGTTGGAAACAGTGTTGTTAGAAGCAGAAGCAAAAGATTAATTTTAGAAAATTATAGAATTAAACAAAAGAATATTAATAAAAAAGGTTATGACTTTGTTTTTGTAGCAAGAACAAAAATTAAAGATAAAAGTTATCATGATGTAGAAAAAGCCATGGATAATTTATTTAACAAGGCAGGTTTATACAATGAAAAAAATGATACTATATCTAATAAAAATATATAGGAAAAAAATTTCACCAATGTATCCACCAAGGTGTAAATATGTTCCAACATGTTCTCAATATGCGTTAGAGGCTATTGAAAAATATGGGGTTATAAAAGGAGGTCTTATGTCTATAAGGCGTATTTTAAGGTGCAATCCTTTTAGCAAAGGTGGATTCGACCCTGTAAAATGAAGGAAAAAATAGTTATTAAAAATATTAGAGAAAGGAGGAGCTACTTAGATGAAACAAACTTACAAAGTAACACAATAAAAGTTATTGTAAGTTTGTACCGATGGCTAGTCGGGAATTTACGACTGTGGAGTATTATACCAAATGTAAGTAGCTTTGAATTTATTCATTGCAAAAGCAGATACATTGAAGCAGTAAGATAAAATCGTGAGATTTATCCAAATCATCTAGCATATATATTTGTATATGTTTTTAGTAGCAGCATGTATATGTTAAAGCTGTTTGCACCAATAACGAAAATTTTTACAATAATATTTGAAGCTATACATAATATAGTTGTTTCATTAGGGGTAACAGGAGGAGCATCTTATGTATTGGCAATTACTATTTTAACAGTAATAATAAGAGCTTGCTTGTTACCTTTTAATATTAAATCTGCTAGGTCTTCAAAGAAGATGCAAGAAATACAGCCAGAGGTTAAGAAGATTCAAGAAAAGTATAAAAATGACCCTCAAAAAGCTCAAATGGAGATGATGAATCTTTATAAAGAGAAA
>ONGV01000115.1 GCA_900317445.1 uncultured Eubacteriales bacterium
ATTTTAATCCACGCCTTTGCTTCTCTTTTTATTGTTAAAAATTCTTCTAAAAGCTCCTCTTCCTCTATACATGGCACATAAATATTTTTTGGAATTTTTGCTGTTCCACTATAAAAATTAACTATAAACTGAGATAATATATTTTCTTCAGGCTCATCACCTGTATTTTCAATTATAAAATGCTCTCTTCCACTAATTTTTCCATCTCTAAGGAAAAAGATTTGTATACAAGAATCCCTTTCATCTTTATAAATATTTATAAAATCTTCATCACCTTCAGATACTCTAAAAATCTTTTGTTTTTCAACAAGGGCATTTATAGCTAATATTTTATCTCTAAAAGATGCTGCCTTTTCAAATTCTAATGCTTCTGAGGCTTTTTCCATATTTTTTTTAAGAACTTTTATTATATTTTTGTCCTTGCCATTTAATATATCCATTATTTCATTTATCATTTTCATGTATTCTTCCCTTGAAACACTTCCATTACAAGGTGCCATACATTTTTTAATATGATAATTTAAACAAGGTCTTGTAGGTTCATCTCCTTCTTTTATATTCTTTTTACAACTTCTTAAAGGAAATATTTTTCTTATAAGATTTATAGTTTCATAAACAGCTGTTCCATTTGTATAAGGTCCAAAATATTTATTTCCATCTCTTACAAAGTTTCTTGTAACAAAAACTCTTGGAAATTCTTCATTTATGGTAATCTTTATAAAAGGATAAAACTTATCATCCTTTAAAAGAATATTATATCTAGGACTATACTTTTTTATTAAATTACATTCTAATATTAAAGCTTCCATTTCAGAATCTGTAACTATGTATTCAAACTCTGCAATATTTTTAACCATTGCTTTTACCTTTTCAGTATGATTTTTAGAATTCTGAAAATATTGTCTTACTCTATTTTTTAAAATTTTTGCTTTACCAACATAAATAACCTCTCCTAAAGAGTTTTTCATTAAATAAACTCCTGGTTTATCTGGCAAAACTTTTAACTGATATTCAAAATCAAACATTTTATCAAACATCCTTACTTTTTATTATAAGAGACAAATAGCGAAGTAGATAAAAACCATACTTCGCTATTAAATACCAATTTAAAAATTATCTTCCTAAAGCTGCATTTATCATTGCTGCTGCTACTGGTGCTGCTACTTGACCACCATATCCTGCATTTTCTACAATTACAGCTACTGCAATTTGTGGGTCATCTGCTGGTGCAAAAGATATAAACCATCCATGAGGTTCAGCTTTATTTCCATTTTCATCTAATACTGTTGCTGTTCCTGTTTTTGCACAAGCATCTGTACCTTCAAAAAAAGACCAGCTTCCATAAACTCTATTATCTACATAGCTTTTCATAAAATCTGTTATAACTGCTGCATGTTCTTCTGATAATACTCTTTTATATTCTTTACTCTTAATTTCTTTTACTACATTTTGTTGTGAATCTACAACAGAATTAACAAGCTTTGGTTCCATCATAACTCCATCATTTGCTATTGTTGCTGCTACTAGTGCCATTTGCATTGGAGTTGCTAAAACACCACCTTGCCCTATACCAGATTGAGCAATTACTCCTGGATAAGTTTCAAGAGGAAATTGACTTTGAGCTAATCCAAATCCTTCTTTAGGAACATCTTTATTAAATCCAAACTTTTCTGCTGTTTCTTTTAAAGTTTCACTTCCAAGCTCCCTTGCTAATATTCCACCAAAAACTACATTACTAGATGCTAAAAAAGCACTTTTTAAATCTACATAACCATTAGCTTCACCATTATCATTAGATAAAGAATATTTATCACTTATTTGTATATATCCATTACTATCATCAAAGGTTCTTGATAATACATCTGGAATATTTTCTAATGCTGATGTTGCAGTTACAACTTTAAAAGTTGAACCTGGAGGATATAATCCATTAGTTGCTCTGTTTATTAAAGGACTATTAGATGCTCCACCTGAATTTGCAGCAGAAATGGCAGCTTCTAAGTTGTTAGGGTCATATGTAGGCTTAGATACCATTGCTAAAACTTCTCCTGTTTTAGGATTTAATGCTACTGCTGCTCCTTTATTACTACCAAGGGCATCATAAGCTGCTTGTTGAATTGTAGGATTTAGTGTTGTAACAACTCCATTTCCTACTTTTTTTATCTCATCATCTTCCTTGCCTCTATTTTTAAATTCTGTCTTTAATTTTTCAAAGCTAAAATTATAAAATAGACTGTCTTTCTTATCTTCCTCTGTTGGAGTATAGGTAGTAAGTTCTTCATTATATAATTTTTCTAATGCTGTAGTTCCATAAGTTTGACTAACATACCCTAAAGCATGAACATAAACATCTCCACCAATATAATTTCTTGACTGAGTTAAAGCACCTGTTTTTTCTCCTGATGTTAATGGAGACATATTTCTATCATAAATAGTTCCTCTTAAAATGTTATTTTTTTCAGCTGCCACCCTTTTATTATTTGTATCCTTAGCTAAATCAGGAGCTTTAAAAGCCTGAAAATATGCTATATACGAAATTAAAGCAATAAAAAGAATTAAAAATACTGTCATAACCTTCTTAACATTATTTCCAAACTGATTCATTTATTAACCCTCCTCTGAAACCTTTTGTAATAATCCTAATGCAAAAAACATTGTAAGCATAGAGCTACCACCAGCACTTACAAAAGGTAGAGTTATTCCTGTTAAAGGTATTACTTTAAATATACCTCCAATAATAACTAAAGCTTGACATGCTATCATTACACTTAATCCTACTGCTACTAATTGTGAAAACCTATTATTTGTTACAAAAGCAACTCTTATTCCTCTATAGAAAAGCAAGAAGAATAATATTAATATTCCTATTCCAAATATTGTACCAAACTCTTCACAAATCATTGCAAAAATATAGTCACTTTCCCTTACAGGTACAAAATCAGGATATCCTTGCCCTAAACCTGAACCAAACATTCCTCCTGAGGATATTGCATATAACCCTTGAATTATTTGATATCCTGCATCAGTTGGATCAGCCCATGGGTCAAGCCATATTTGTACTCTTTTTCTAATGTGTGAAAAAAGTTTATATGCCATACTTGCACCTACAGCTGATAATCCTAAACATAATACAACATACTTTTTCTTTGATGTAGCAACATATAAAAGAGAAATTGCTATACCAAAAAATATTAAAGCTGAACCTAAGTCTGTTTGATAAACAAGACATCCTAAGCAAAATATTGTTACTAATGCTGGTTCTATAAGATTTTTTAATTGTTTAATTGTTTTTTCTTTACCACTATATCCTTTTAAAGCTGATGATAAATATAAAACTAATGTTATTTTACCAAACTCTGAAGGCTGAATTCCAAAACCTCCTATATAAATCCAGTTGTTAGACCCATTAATTTCTGGTGCAAATAATGGTGCTAATATCATAAATACTATTGTTAAAACTAAATATACATATCTATAATTTGATAGTCTTTTCATTCTTGGAAGAAGAACTACAGTTAAAATAAATATTATAATACCTAAAACAAACCAAGCAATTTGTTTTACTGCATAAGTATAATCAATTCTATATAACATAGCTATTCCTATAGCAGATAAAATACATGCAAATATAAGCAAAAATTTATCTCCTTCTGGATAAAACTTTCTTATTATAAAATGAGAACACATTATAACAAAACATACTATTCCAC
This sequence comes from uncultured Eubacteriales bacterium, assembly GCA_900317445.1. GTDB lineage: Bacteria > Bacillota > Clostridia > Clostridiales > Clostridiaceae > Clostridium. Next base: position 3,711 of record ONGV01000115.1, read on the forward strand.
CTATAACAAGAGCTCTTTTATCTACTGGATTACTTAAAAGGGCTAAATCACCAAAAAGGGCAATACATAAAATATATGTAACTAATAATAGTAGAAATTCATCTTTACGAATTTTCACAAAATCACCTCAATCATTATGCTAATACTCTAAATAAAGCAGTTCCAATTTGAACCTCTTCATTTCCTAATAACTTAACATTCATTGATATCTTTTTCCCATTAACAAATGTTCCATTAGTACTGTGTAAATCTTCTATATATAAATTATTTGCTTTTACCATAAGTTTAGCATGGTTACCTGAAGTATGCCTATCTTGTAAAACTACAGAATTATCTTCCTTTCTTCCAATAGTTACTACATCTATAATAGGTATTATAGTTCCTTTTTTAATATTAGAATTCTCTCCCGTTGAAACAACCTCAATGCCATAGCTTTTCTTTGCTTTTGCTCTCTTTTTAGGAGGTTTTGAAGGTTTTTCATTTTTTCTAACATTATTAACTTTTATATCTTTATACATTATTTTTAGAGCATAGTATATTATAAAATAAAGAATTATTATAAATATAACTCCAAATACTATTGCCATTATTTTAGAAAAATCCATAAGTTCACCTCAAAATAAAATTATCTGTACATATAATTATACAATAATAATGAAATAAAAGCATATTTATTATATATCTTAAGAAATCATTAATAATTTATAACATATTTCTTAAATACTTTCCTGTATATGAATTTTCTACTTTTATTATTTCTTCTGGTGTTCCTTGTGCAACTAAAGTTCCTCCTTTATCTCCTCCCTCAGGACCTAAATCTATAATATGGTCTGCACATTTTATAATATCAAGATTATGCTCAATAACAACCACAGAATTTCCTGCATCTACTAATCTTTGAAGTATTTCTATTAATCTCTTTACATCATCTATGTGAAGGCCTGTTGAAGGTTCATCTAAAATATATAATGTTTTTCCTGTGCTTCTTTTTGAAAGTTCATAAGCAAGCTTTATTCTTTGAGCCTCTCCTCCAGAAAGTTGAGTAGAAGGTTGACCTAATCTTATATAGCCAAGACCTACATCATATAAGGTTTGAAGTTTATTTTTTATCCTTGGAATGTTTTCAAAAAATTTTAATCCTTCCTCCACAGTCATCTTTAATACATCATCTATATTTTTACCTTTATATTTAACCTCTAAAGTTTCTCTATTATATCTTTTTCCATTACAAACTTCACAAGGAACATATACATCAGATAAAAATTGCATTTCAATTTTTATTATTCCATCACCTGAACAAGCTTCACATCTTCCACCTTTTACATTAAATGAAAATCTTCCTGGTTTATATCCTCTCATTTTAGCTTCTGTTGTTGTTGAAAATAATTCTCTTATTATGTCAAAAGTTCCAGTATAAGTAGCAGGATTTGAACGAGGAGTTCTTCCTATTGGACTTTGGTCTATATCTATTATTTTATCTATATTTTCAAAACCTATTATTTCTTTATGAGCTCCTACCGGATTTCTACTTTTATTAACTAATCTATTTAATCCTTTATATAATATTTCATTAACTAAAGTACTTTTTCCTGAACCTGAAACTCCAGTAACTACTGTTAATGTTCCAAGAGGAATAGAAACACTTAAATTCTTTAAATTATTTTCCTTAGCACCTTTAATAGTTATTTTCTTACCATTACCTTCTCTTCTTAAGCTTGGAACTTCTATTTTTTTTGCTCCACTTAAATACTGACCAGTAATAGAATTTTCACATTTCATTATCTCTTCTGCTGTTCCACAGGCTATTACTTCTCCACCATGTTCTCCAGCACCTGGACCTATATCTACTATATAATCAGCAGCTCTCATGGTATCTTCATCATGTTCAACAACTATTACAGTATTTCCAACATCTCTAAGCTTTTGTAATGTTCCTATAAGCTTATCATTATCTCTTTGATGAAGTCCTATACTTGGTTCATCTAAAATATATAACACTCCCATTAATGAAGAACCTATTTGAGTTGCAAGTCTTATTCTTTGAGCCTCTCCTCCAGATAATGTTCCTGATTTTCTAGATAAGTTTAAATAATCTAAGCCTACATCAACTAAAAATTGAAGTCTGTTTTTTATTTCTCTTATAATTTGGTCACTAATTATTCTTTTCTTTTCCGAAAAATTTAAATTATTTATAAAATCAAGTTCCTCTTTTATAGGCATTTCAGTAAACTCAATTATATTTTTTCCATTAATTTTTACTGATAATACCTCTGGTTTTAGTCTTGCCCCATGACATTTAGGACAAGCCTTATTACTCATAAAGCCTTCAATTCCATCTTTTATAAAATCAGAATTTGATTCATTATATCTTCTTCTTAGTGCATTTATTTCTCCTTCAAAGGCATAATTATACACTGCTTTAGTTCCATCTTTAACATAGGTAATACTAAGCTTCTTTCCTTTTGTTCCATATAATAAAATATCCACAATTTCTTTTGGAAGGTCCTCAATAGGAGTATCTAATGAAAATTTATATTCTTTACATAAAGCTTTTAAAATAGCAAAGGTCCATGATTCTTTTTTAAGTCTTCCTTCTCCCCAACTTGCTATAGCACCTTCCATAATACTTAATTTTTTATTTGGAATAACAAGTTTTTCATCAATTTCAAGTAAAGTTCCAAGTCCATCACAATAGTCACATTTTCCATAAGGTGCATTAAAAGAGAACATTCTAGGTTCTAATTCTCCTATACTTATACCACAATCAGGACAAGCAAACTTTTCACTAAATAAAATATCCTTATCACCTATTACATTTACAATTACAAGGCTTTCTCCAAGCTTTAAAGCTGTTTCTAAAGAATCGGAAAGTCTTCCTTCAATTCCATCTTTAACTATTAATCTGTCTACGACTGCTTCTATATTATGCTTTATGTTTTTCTCAAGCTTTATATCTTCTTCAGTTAAGTCATAAATCTCTCCATCAATTCTTGCTCTTACAAAACCATTTTTTTTAATTCCCTCTAATACTTTTTCATGAGTTCCTTTTCTTCCTCTTATAATAGGAGCTAATATTTGAATTTTTGTTCTTTCACCTAATGCCATAATTTGATCTACAATTTGGTCCACAGTTTGTTGTTTTATTTCTTTTCCACATTTAGGACAATAAGGTGTTCCAACCCTTGCATATAAAAGTCTTAAATAATCATATATCTCTGTTATTGTTCCTACTGTTGACCTTGGATTTTTACTTGTAGTTTTTTGGTCTATAGAAATAGCTGGTGATAATCCTTCAATTTTTTCCACATTTGGTTTATTCATTTGACCTAAAAATTGTCTTGCATATGCAGATAAAGATTCCACATATCTTCTTTGTCCTTCTGCATATAATGTATCAAAAGCTAATGAAGATTTTCCTGAACCAGAAAGACCAGTAAATACAATAAGCTTATCTCTAGGTATTGTTAAGCTTACATTCTTTAAGTTATTTACTTTTGCTCCCTTTATAATAATTTTATCATTCATGTTTTTTCTCCTTATAAAATACTAAAATTTATTTATTTTCTAAATCAGAAATTATATCTCTAAGCTCTGCTGCTCTTTCAAATTGAAGATTTTTAGCTGCATCAAGCATTTCTTCTTTGTATTTTTTAATAAGCTTATTCTTTTCCTTTTGAGTAATTTTCTTAGTTTCCTTAGAAATATCTTTTATTTCTTCTTCCTCTAGTGTTTTAGTTGCCTCTATAACACTTCTTATATCTTTTATTATTGTCTTAGGAACTATTTTATGTTCTTCATTATATTTCATCTGAATAGCTCTTCTTCTTTTAGTTTCCTTTATTGCTCTATCCATTGAACCAGTGATTTTATCTGCATACATTATAACCTTACTTTCAGAATTTCTAGCTGCTCTACCTATAGTTTGTATTAATGAAGTTTCAGACCTTAAAAATCCTTCCTTATCAGCATCTATAATTGCAACTAATGCAACCTCTGGAATATCTAATCCTTCTCTTAAAAGATTAATTCCAACAAGAACATCATATTCTCCCTTTCTAAGGTCTCTTATTATTTCCATTCTTTCAATTGTTTTTATATCAGAATGCATATATGTTGCTTTAATTCCAAGGTCTATAAGATATTTTGTTAAATCCTCTGCCATCTTTTTGGTTAAAGTTGTAATAAGGGTTCTAAATCCTTTTTCTGTATTTTTTATTATTTCTCCATATAAATCATCAATTTGTCCTTTAACAGGCTTTACTATTATCTCTGGGTCTAAAAGTCCTGTTGGTCTTATTATTTGCTCTGCTATTTCAGAGGAATTATCTAATTCATATTGAGATGGGGTTGCACTTACAAAAACTACTTGATTTATCTTTTTCTCAAATTCTTGAAACTTTAATGGTCTGTTATCATAGGCGCAAGGAAGTCTAAATCCATAATCAACTAAAGTTTCTTTTCTAGACCTATCACCTGCATACATAGCTCTTACTTGTGGAATTGTAACATGGCTTTCATCTATAAACATTAAAAAATCCTTTGGAAAATAATCAAGTAAGGTTTTAGGTGGTGTTCCTGGAGCTCTATTATCCATTATTCTAGAATAATTTTCTATTCCACTACAATATCCCATTTCTCTAATCATTTCTATATCAAAATTAGTTCTTTGTCTTAATCTTTGAGCTTCAAGAAGTTTATCCTGTGCATTAAGTTCTTTAAGCCTATCTTCAAGCTCATCTTCTATTGTTTTTAAAGCTCTTTCTATTGTTTCTGAAGAGGAAGCAAAGTGAGAAGCTGGGAAAATAGCTACATGTTCTCTTTCTCCTAAAATGTTTCCTGTTAAAATATCAAATTCTCTTATTCTATCTATTTCATCTCCAAAAAACTCTATTCTTATTCCTTTTGTAGAAGATGATGCTGGAACAATATCTAAATTATCTCCTCTTACTCTAAAAGTACCTCTTTTAAAATCTATATCATTTCTTTCATATTGAATTTCTATAAGCTTTTTTATTATCTCCTCTCTATCTTTTTCCATACCTACTCTTAAACTTATAGTAAGTTTTTCATATTCTTCAGGATTTCCTAATCCATAAATACAAGATACCGAAGCAACTATAATAACATCTCTTCTTTCAAAAAGTGCAGAAGTAGCAGAATGTCTAAGTTTATCTATTTCTTCATTTATTGCTGCATCTTTTTCTATAAAAGTATCTGTTTGAGGTACATAAGCTTCTGGTTGATAATAGTCATAATAAGAAACAAAATATTCTACTATATTATCAGGAAAGAATTCCTTAAATTCTGAACATAACTGAGCTGCTAAGGTTTTATTATGAGCTAAAATTATTGTAGGTCTTTGAAGTTTTTCTATAATATTTGCCATGGTAAATGTCTTTCCTGAGCCTGTTACCCCAAGCAAAGTTTGACCTCTATTTCCCTTTTCAATTGATTTTACCAAAGCTTCTATAGCTTCTGGTTGATCACCAGTAGGTTTAAACTTAGATTTTATTTTAAACTCTCCCATTTCTTCACACTCCTAACCGAACTAATATTCGTATATATATTTTACTTTCTATTCATAGTATAGTCAATAAAAAAGAAAAAAATAAAACAAAAAAAGGCTTTCTTAATAATGATTTTTCATTATTAAGAAAACCCCTTAATCTTTATTTATTTTATTAAAATTTACTATTCTATTTGAAGAAATTTCTTTTGGTACTAATATCATTCCTAAGGAATTTTCTTCTTCATAATTATATATAAGTTCTTTTGTATTTTTATTTCTATCTATAATTTTTATCTTTAAATTTTGTATATTAGTTTTTAATAAAGAATATACTTCTTTATCACTAGTTACTTTTTTATCTTCTATACTAATAATTTTATCTCCAGGATTTATTCCTGCATTATCTGCTATTGAATTTGGAATTACCTCTAAAACTGATATTCCTTTTTCATCACTTACAAAAATCGGTTTTCCCTTATCTTCTATATGTATGTCTACTTGATATAAAATTTCATTAATTATTGGTATTGCTAAAATTATAATTATATTTCCTAAAGTTCCCAAGAAATTTAATTGTGCAATAGCTATTGTAAAAATACCATTTATCATCATAATTATTCCAGAAGATGCTGCTTTCTCTTTTTTAGTCATTCTAAATGTTACAGATGAATATCTTACTACACAAATTATAGGAAAGATTACTAAAGTCATATTTTCTATAAGATTTAAATTAGGTATATTTCTTAAAATTGGCCACCAATTTGGCATATTAATATTTTGTACTACACTATTAGTAATAATGTTTTGATATGTCATAAAAAATGCTATTGATAATGGCCAACATCTTCCAAATAAATAACCACCTCTTATAATACCATCTTTATTTGAGAATACAGGAATTCCACCTTTATATCCATCAATTATCACTAAAATTGCATTTACAATATTTATTACTCCAACAAAAGTAAATAATGAACCTATATTTATTTCTATGATTTTACTAAATATAAGAGAAGCTGCAACTAATATAGATGCAGTATATGAAATTCCTAAAAATCTATTTTTACTAAATATCAATGATATAGAAAATAATATTAATATAACTATTCCAACATTTTTATTAAAAACAACTCCTAAAGAATTTAAAATTAAGCTTGTTATAGCACCTGCTACAATTCCTAATACTATTTGTGATAAAGTAAGCTCTAAAGCTGAATTTACGGAATTCCCAATCATCATTTTTTGCATTATTGTTAATTTTTTATTATTAAAAAACAATATTATTCCCATTAAAATCAGCATACTTATAAAAAATGGATCAACTATCATGGATGCTACTGATTCTAAAGTGAACAAAAATAAATTCATAAATTAAATATCCCCCTACTATTTAAGCTCTTCATTTAAAATTTCCAATGCTTTGTTTATTTGAGAGTCTTTTTCTTTTGTATATTCATCTTTAAGTTCATCTTCATTTAATTCCACTTCATAATCTGGATTAATTCCAACTTTATTTATATTTTCTCCATTTGGAGTATAATATTTTGAAATTGTTACTTTTAATCCTCCA
>ONGV01000121.1 GCA_900317445.1 uncultured Eubacteriales bacterium
ATTAAAGTAATAAAATATAAATAGAATTTTATTTAATGTATAACTATGAAATAAAAGAAAAAAATGGAGTGATATATCTTGGATAACAAAAGTATGCCTATAGGCTTTTTTGATTCAGGTGTAGGGGGGTTAAGTGTTTTAAGAGAAGCAATAAAGCTTATGCCAAATGAAAATTATATATACTTTGGAGATTCTAAAAATGCACCTTATGGAGTGAAAAATGTAGATGATGTAAAAGAACTTACTTATAATGCATTTAAGCTATTAAGAAAAAAGGGAGCCAAGGCTGTTGTAGTAGCTTGCAATACTGCAACAAGTGCAGCTGTAGCTGATTTAAGAAGAGATTTTAAAGACGTTCCAATAGTAGGTATAGAACCAGCTTTAAAACCAGCAGTAGAGTTAAACAGAGATGGAGCAATTATAATAATGGCTACACCTATGACTTTAAGAGAAAAAAAGTTTGATAATTTAATGAATAAATATAAAGCTGGAAAAGAAATTATTCCTATGCCTTGTGCAGGATTAGTTGAATTTATAGAGTCAGGAGATTTAGATGGTGATGATTTAAAGAGCTATCTAAAAGATAAATTTAGTGAGTTTAAGGGACAAAAAATAGGGTCAGTAGTTTTAGGATGCACTCATTATCCTTTTGTAAGAGAAGCTATTCAAGAAACTGTAGGGCAAGGGGTTCCTGTAATAGATGGAGGCTTTGGAACTTGCAAAGAATTAAGAAGAAGGCTTGTAAATCAAAATCTTATTAATGATAGCACAAAAAAAGGAAACATTGAAATATATAATTCATTAAAAGACCAAAGAATGATAGATATAAGCAAAGCATTACTAAAAAAAGAGATGTAGTTTTTATACTCTCTTTTTTCTTTATAAAAAATAGCAAATAGGATATAATAAAAACAATATGTTTATAATAAAATATTTAGGAGGAAAAGTATTATGAAAAATCCAATTGTAACTATAACCATGGAAGATGGAGGAGTTATTAAAGCTGAGCTATATCCAGAAATAGCACCTAACACAGTAAATAATTTTATTGATTTAATAAATAGAGGATTTTATGATGGACTAATATTTCACAGAGTAATTCCAGGATTTATGATTCAAGGGGGATGCCCAGAAGGAAATGGAATGGGAGGACCAGGATATTCAATAAAGGGAGAATTTAGTCGTAATGGATTTAAAAATGAATTAAAACATACTAAGGGTGTTTTATCAATGGCTAGAACTATGGACCCAAATTCAGCAGGAAGCCAATTCTTTATAATGGTAGCAGATGCACCTCATTTAGATGACCAATATGCATCTTTTGGTAAGGTAATTGAAGGAATGGAAGTTGCAGATAAAATAGTAAATGCAAAAACTGATTATTCAGATAGACCTTATGAAGACCAAGTTATAAAAAGCATGACAGTTGAAACATTTGGAGAAACTTATAGTGAGCCTGAAATAATTGAATAAGTGGTGAAATTATGTTAAAAAGCAAATGTGTTTTAGTTTATGGTCTTTCAGAAGAAGAAATAAAAAAACTTAAAAAAATAAATTTTAAAGTTATAAAAATAGAAAAGAATATGTCTTCTATGAAAATTAAAGATATATTAAATAAAAAAGAAGGAATAGGTGAAGAAATTTCTTTGCCCGAGGAAAAGGTTATATTATTTAATGGATATGGACAAAATGAATTAAGAACTACCATAAAGTCTGTAAGAAACATAATAACAGGAGGAATACTTGCTGTTGTAACTCCTATATCTATTAACTGGACCTTTGAAAGACTTATAAGTCACTTAATTTTAGAAAGAGAATTAGTGGACACTAAAGGGAGAGAAAAATAAATGAGCAGAGTTGGAGAAAAGATTAAAGAAGCACGTTTAAAGTCTGGACTAACTCAAAAAGCATTAGCAAAGAAGCTTGGAGTTTCAGATAAATTTATAAATGAAGTTGAAATTGGAAAGAGAGTAGTTCAAGAAAATTTCATAGAAAGAGCATCAAAATTACTTAATGTAGATTTTAATGATGTAAGCATGGTGGTAACAGATGAAGCTTTAATGGAAGAAAGAAAAGAAGAAAAAGCTAGAGAAAAAGAAAATAAGAAGGTTTCTCCAAAAACCTTAGGAGAAACTTCAGCAGTATGGACAGAGGCGTTTTCTTCAGTATTAAAGAAGGTAAATATTTATGATTACTCTTTAAATAATGTTCTTGGAGATAAGGAACTTCCAAATTACTCAGGAAAAATAGAAGGTTTTCCTGTTGATAAAGTAATGTATTTAAAAATTGCAGATAATGATATGTATGGCTTTAGAATAATGAAGGGTGACTTAGCTTTTGGACATTTAGTTAAAGAAGTTAGTAATAATGGAATATTTTTAATTGAATATAAAGAAAAAAGAATAATAAGACAAATTAAATTATTAGGAAATTCAAGAGTTTTACTTATAAGCAATGAAGGTTCAGTAAGAACTGAAACAGTAGAATTAAATAATTTAAAAATTATTGCTAAGCTAGAAAGAATAGAATTTAACTTGCCAGGCCAAAAATAGGTTTAGGAATTTTCATTAATTATAAAGTGTGAATTATTACTTTGTGTTGATTTGTAGATATTAGAACAAAATAAACAAAGTAATAATTTCACACTTTTTTTATATATTTAAAGTATTAATGTGATTTGGAGTGAGAGTTATAGCAACCATAGAAAATACCATTAATTTATTAAAGAATGTTCCTAAAGAAGTTTTAGGAAAAATAAGCATATCTTCTTTTGCTAGTGATGAAAATGAGGATATAGAGGTTGTAGTTTTATATGGAGAGCAAGTAAATAATGTTAGAAATTTAGTTGAAAGTTTAGGTGGAACACTTCAAGATTTAGGATATGGATTTGGAATAATAAATATAAAAGCTAATAAAATAATATCTTTAGCAAAAAGCTCTTATATACAATATATAGAGTTTCCTAAAAGTTTATATGCGTCAGATGAAGGAAGTAATAAAGCAGCATGTATAGATAGGGCTAGAAATGAATTTAATTTACAAGGTGATGGAATTGTAATTGGATTTATTGATACAGGAATAGATTTTACTCATCCAGCTTTTTTAAATGAAGATGGAACAACAAGAATAGAGTATATTTATGATTTAAGCTTAAATGGAGCAGTATATAATAAATCACAAATAAATGAAGCTTTAAAAAATTCAGACCCTTATTCTATAGTTCCTTCTTATGATATTGTAGAGCATGGAACTCATGTAGCAGGAATAGCTTGTGCAGGGGGAAATATAAATAAAAGATATTATGGAGTTGCTCCTAAAAGTTCTATAATGATGGTTAAAAGTGGGAGAGGATTATTTACATTAAGTACAAATTTAATGAAGGGTATAAAATTTTTAATTGATAAATCAATAGAAATAAATAAGCCTTTAGTTATAAATATAAGCATGAGTACAAATGATGGAGCACATAATGGAACAAGTCTTTTAGAACAATATATAAGTACAATATCAAGCTTAGATAGAGTTACTATAGTAATTGCAGCAGGAAATGAAGGAGATGCAGCACATCATATAAGTAGAAATCTTAACAAAACTAATATAGTAAGATTTGAAGTAGCAGGAGATGAGACAGCAGTAGTAATTAACTTATATAAATCAATACTTCCAAAGGTTTCAATAAGGCTTACAACTCCATCAGGAATTTCAACATCAGAGATAGTTGTAGCAGATGGATTTTATGATGGAGTTATATATGGAAATAAATATCAAATATATAATACTGGGGCAAGACCATTTGATATAAGTGGAGAAGTAGGAATTTCTCTTATATCAAATGGAAATTATATATTATCAGGTGTATGGACAATTGAGTTAAATGTAATTAATGAGTATGAAGGTGTTTTTGATATGTGGCTACCTACATCTGAAATATTAAATAAAAAAACTAAATTTCTTCAACCTACTTTAGATGGAACTTTAGGAATACCAGCAACAGTACCTAATGTAATATCTGTTGGAAGCTATAATTATATAACAAGGTCTATATCTTCTTTTAGTGGTAGAGGAAGGCTTTATCCACTATATTTAGAAGCTAAGCCTGATTTAGTAGCACCAGGAGAAGGGATAACAGCTCCTATACCAAACAAATCTTTTGATACTAAAAGTGGAACATCAATGGCAACTCCTCATGTATCAGGAATAAGTGCATTAATGATGGAGTGGGGAATTTTAAAAGGAAATGACCCTTATCTTTATGGGGAGAGGTTAAAATATTTTTTAATAATAGGTTCTAAAAAAGAAAGAAGAGATATAACATATCCAAATACAAGCTGGGGTTATGGAGAGGTTTGTTTATATAATAGTATGAATGAACTTTATAAAACATTAAATATAATTAAGACAAGAAAAAATACTTTTAGAAATTCTGTTCTTAGTTCATTTTTTGAGGATGAGATTAAAAGTGAAGAAATTATAGGTATATTAACTGAATACTTAGACAAAAATAGATTTTTAGAATTAAATAATATTGATAAGATTTCAGCAGTAATAATAAGTGAATCTTATGGGGTAATATATTTACCTATAAATAAGATACCAGAGATATATGATTATATAAAAAATATATTTATTGATATAACACCAGCTATATTTACTTTAAATGATATAACTCCTTTAGAAGCCAGTAATGCAGAGTATTATCACAACAATCCTTATCTTCCACTAAATGGAAGAGGAGTTATTTTAGGAATAATGGATACAGGAATAGATTATTTAAATACAGAATTTCAAAAAGAAGATGACACCACAAGAATCTTAAGAATATGGGACCAAACTATAGATTCAGGAAAAGAAGTATATGGATTAAAGCTTGGAACAGAATATACAGAAGAACAAATAAATGAAGCAATAAAACTTCAGAAATCTGGAGGTGACCCTTATAGCATAGTTCCTAGTAGAGATTTAAATGGTCATGGCACAATGGTTGCTGGATTAGCAGCAGCAAGAGGAAAAAATCCTGATGTAATTGGAACAGCACCAGGTTGTGATATTGTGGTCGTAAAGTTAAAGGAAGCTAGTGAAACAGTTATACATACAGCTGGAATTACAAGTAAAGGAGAAAATAGATATGATGCTGTGGGTATGCTTGTTTCATTGAGATATCTATCATTATTGGCTACTGAATTAAAAAAGCCAATAGCTATATTAGTATCGTGTGGAAGTAATATGGGGGCTCATACTGGTTTTGAGACAATAGATGAATATATAAATGCAATATCAAGACAGATTGGAGTAGTAGCTATAGGTAGTACTGGAAATGAGGGAGATACAGACACTCATACAGAAGGAATAATAAATAAAACAGGAGATAGTGCAACTATAGAATTAAAAGTAGATAAAAATCAGAAAAATATTAATTTTCAAATATGGTTAAATAAGCCTAATGTTGCATCTGTTTCAATAATATCACCTTCTGGGGAAGTGATTGAGAAAATATCTCCAAAGCTAAAGTCAAAAGAGGACATAAAATTTATTTATGAAGGAACTGTAATGGCAGTAAATTATTCTATTCCAGATTATCTTAATGGAGATGAACTAATAACTATTAGGGCTAAAGGGTTAAAGGAAGGAATATGGAGATTTATATTGTATGGAGAGTATATAGTTGAGGGAAAGTATTGGGCATGGCTTCCTCAAAAAAGCTTACTAGAAGGGGATACAAGATTTCTTAATCCTAGTCCTTATACAACTTTAGAAATACCATCAGGAGCTAGAACTGCTGTATCTGTAGCATATTATAATCAAAATAATGATTCATTAGTAGGAGCATCTGGAAGAGGATTTTTAAGAAATAATCAAATAAAACCAGATATTGCAGCTGGGGGAATAAATGCTAAAATAATAAGACTTGATGGCAGCGTTGGAGTTGCTACTGGCTCTTCTGTTGCAACTTCAATAGTAGCTGGAATATGTGCTCTTATATTACAATGGGGAATAATTGATGGCAATAATAAAAATATAAATGCAGAACAGATTATATCTTATATAGCTAGGGGAGCAAAGATGAGAAGTGTTGATTCATATCCTAATAGAGAATGGGGCTACGGAATGATTGATGTTAACAGGATATTTAATGCAATAAGAGGAGAATATTATGATAGTAGAGGTATTAATAATAATGAATATGAAATAGGAAATTTATTTATAAGAGAGCCCAATAAGATTTAATATCACAGAATAATAAATTGTGCATAATTTATATAGTAATTAAGAAAACTAGGAGAAAGCAATGCCTGATATAGGAAGATTAAAAGTTCAATGTTTTAATGGAGAAAGCTATATACCAGTAGATAATTGTAATATAAGTATAGAGCCATCAAAGTCAGAAAGTTTAGGAACTACAACAACGAATTTAACAACAAATTCTTCAGGACTTACCTCAACAATAGATTTATTAGCACCTCCATTAGCATATTCTCAAGAGCCAACAAATAATATGCCATATAGTTTATATGATATAAAAGTTGAAAGAAGTGGATTTGAAACAGTTGTTATTAGAGATGCTCAAATATTTCCAAATGAAACAGCATATCAAAGAGTAAATTTAATTGAAAGTAGTAATATGAGAGCTAGCAGAGCTGAGGTTATAATTATTTTACCTAACACCTTATTTGGAAATTATCCAGCAAAAAT
>ONGV01000102.1 GCA_900317445.1 uncultured Eubacteriales bacterium
ATGAAAATAAAGAACCTAGAAAGAAAGTAAGAAAAGAAATAAATGAAATTTTTAGCTATAATAAATATGAGTAGTTTTTAACATAAAAAAGAAGGAGGAAAAAGTGAAAAATGCATTAGGACATTTTAAGACAATAACAAACCATAAACTTTTAGTGATGAAATATTGTTTTAAAGTAGGATTATATAAACAAGGATTATTACATGATTTATCTAAATATACATGGGTTGAATTTTCAGCTGGAATTAAATATTACAAAGGATATATGAGTCCAAATGGAATTCAAAAAAAAGTAGAAGGGTTATCAACAGCATGGCTTCATCATAAGGGAAGAAATAAACATCATTTTGAGTATTGGATTGATTATGGTATAAATCCAGAGGAAGGAATAAAGGGTATGAAAATGCCAGTTAAGTATGTTGTTGAAATGTTTATAGATAGAATGTCAGCTTCTATGAATTATCAAAAAGAAAAATATACAGATAAAAGTCCATTAGAATATTATGACAAAAGAAAGGAGTATTATCTTTTACATGAAACTACAAGAAAGCAACTAGAATTTTTGCTTAATAAGCTTGCAAAAGATGGAGAAAAAGAAACTCTAAGGTTTATTAAAAAAGAAGTTTTAAAAGAGGGATTTTTAGATGAAATATAATAATATATGCATTCAAGAACTTTGAGAAGGTAGCCAACAATACAAATTTTTAGATGAAATATAATAATATATGCTGTTAAGATAGTGTTAAGAAAATTAACAAAAATAGGCATTTACATTAATTTTATAAAAAAATTGCTAAAAAAAGTATTGATTTTTATTTTCATTGATAGTATTATAAGAACATAAAAAATACAGACTATCAAAGAGGATAGTGCAAGGTAGGAATTCATGCCTTGTATTATCCTCTTTTTTTGTTTGTTTAAGGGAGGATAAAAAGATGGAAATTAATAGTGGGGATACTGCATTTATTATGATAAGTGCAGCGTTAGTATTTTTTATGACACCTGGTTTAGCGTTCTTTTACGGAGGAATGGTAAGAAGAAAAAATGTACTTAATACTATGTTTATGTCTTTAGTAATGTGTGGTATTTCATCAGTACTTTGGGTTGTAATTGGATATTCAATGTCCTTTGGAGGAGATATATGTGGTTTTATAGGTGGATTTAATAATCTTTTCTTTAATGGAGTTGGGTTAACACCAAATGAGTTGTATGCTTCAACAATACCAGAGGTTGTATTTGCAGCATTTCAAATGATGTTTTCTATAATAACACCAGCATTATTTACAGGTTCATTAATAGGAAGAGTTAGATTTAAAGCTGTAATAGTATTTGTTGTATTCTGGTTACTTTTAGTTTATTATCCATTAGCTCATATGGTATGGGGAACTGGTGGATTTATAGATGGATTAGGAGCATTAGATTTTGCAGGAGGAAATGTTGTTCATATTAGTTCAGGAGTAACAGGTCTTGTATTATGTTTGGTACTTGGAAAGAGAAGAGGTCATGGCTTAATAAGTTACAAACCTCATAATATACCATTTGTAGTTTTAGGTGCATCACTTCTATGGTTTGGATGGTTTGGATTTAACGCAGGTAGTGCTTTAGCAGCAAATGGATTAGCAGCTCATGCATTTATAACTACAAATACCTCAGCAGCAATAGCAATGTTATCATGGATGCTTGTAGAAAAAATTGTAGCAGGAAAACCAACACTTATGGGAGCTGTTACAGGTGGAGTTTTAGGACTAGTTGCAATAACTCCAGGAGCAGGATTTGTTCCAGTTTGGTCTGCATTAATTATTGGAGCATTAGTAAGTCCAATTTGTTTCTTTACAATGTCAACTGTTAAAAAGAAATTTGGATATGATGATGCCTTAGATGCTTTTGGTTGTCATGGTGTTGGAGGTATATGGGGAGGAATAGCAACAGGATTATTTGCTCAAACTTCTATTAATTCAAAAGCACAATGGAATGGACTTTTCTTTGGAGATACTCACTTATTTATAGCTCAAATAGAAAGTATAGTAATAACAATTGTATATGCAGCAGTACTTTCATTTATAATAATAAAAGTGATATCATTATTTATGGATATAAGAGTTACTGATAGAGAAGAAGCTAATGGAATGGACTTATCAGAACATAATGAAAATGCATATCCATCATTTAATGGATTAGATTAGTAGGGGGAATATAATATGAAGAAGATAGAAGCTATAATTCGTCCAGAAAAGTTACAAGATATAAAAGATGCCTTAATAGAAAAAAAAGTAGGTGGAGTAACAATCAATCAAGTAATGGGTTGTGGAAAGCAACATGGATGGACAGAATTTATAAGAGGAAATGAAGTATTAGTTCACTTTCTTCCAAAAGTAGAAATAAAGATAGTTGTAGAAGATAGCAAAGTAGATGAAGTTGTTAAGCTTTTAATGGATATAAGTAAAACAGGTGAAGTTGGAGACGGAAAAATATTCATTAGTAATATAGAAGAATGTATAAGAATACGTACAGGAGAAAAAGGAAATAAAGCTTTATAAACGAGAGTTTTAGTTGATAAAAAATAGTATTTGTGTAATACAA